>NZ_JAUQTZ010000118.1:0-19585 GCF_059803845.1 Rhizobium sp. UFLA01-1127
CAAAACTGCCTCCTAAAAGGTAGCCTTGAATCAGACCAAAGCTGATTTGTGAACCAACTTTGTCAACATCGCCTAATTGATGACGACAAGTATTCTTACTCAAATCCATCGCAAAGACGCCGACAGAACACTCGACTTTTGAACGAGTTGGCATGCTGGGGCGGCTATATTCTCGGCGATATCCTTCAGCCTCGATGCGAAAGCCGCCAAGGAGATCGATGGCCGGACTGACCTGGCATGATTTTCCAGCCAGCGATCGGCCCCGGCGGCATTCAGGACGATTCTCTCGCCTCGAGGTTTCAACGCCGCAGCGGCACTCTTGTCTTGATCGAAGTTAGCTCATATTGACTAGCGTGCCGGCATCTAAAAAACGAGTTATCCATGGCCCCCGCGTCTCGCTTGCGCCTGCTTGTTGCTCTCGGTTTTGGTCTTTTCCCACCAGTTTGCCAAGCGCAATCCTTTGATTGCGGCAAGGCACAGACCGCGATTGAAAAGACGATTTGCGCCTATCCCAACTTGATCGCCCAGGACACGGCCTTAGCCGCGTCCTACAGGCAGGCGGCAAACGATCTCAGCGGCAATCCGGCAAAGCTGACGGAATTGAAGCAGCAACAGCGCCGCTGGCTATCCGACCGAAATAAGTCATGCACGGATCCCGATCCGGATCACCTGGCGAAGTGCTTGATGACAATCTATCAGGCGCGAATTGCCGAGCTGAGCGCGCCAAGTTCTCCGGCCGGACGAAGCCCGCCGAGTTCCGAGCGATCCCCGGAGCCCTCAGCATCGACCGCGGCAGAAACGCAAGTCCCCGGAGGGCAGTATCGGGTAACACCGCCGCCCGCTGCAATTGCACAATCCTCCTCCACCTATCCATCCCCAGAGCCCGCAGCCCAGCCCCATCTGGCATTGGATCGGCTCCCCGCCGATCAAGACGGAAGCACGCTGATGACGGTCGACCGGCCAGGTCGGGTTGCCATCAGTACCCATAGCAGCTCCGGTGTCGCGCTGCAGCTCATCGACATGATGACGGGGCCTGGAGAGCAAATGGGGGTGCCAGGCGTCGGCGACGGACGGATCGACACCCTGCTGGATAAGGGCACCTACAAGATACGTGTTTTTGGCGCCAAGGGAGCAAGCGGCAAGGTCGAACTCAAAGCGCAGTCCTACCAGGAGCTTGAACGGCCCGATACCGTCCTAAGTGCCGACGTCCCGATCGATGCTGATCTCGGCGATCTCCAGCAAAGGTCTTTCTGGATCGACGTTCCCGATTCCGGACGTATCGACGTAGAGGCCGTTGGACGCTCGCTTCACGATTTGCGGCTGTGGCGCAATGGAGGCGGCATCGTCCAGCTTTCACCGACGATCTCGGTCTTCGAGCTGAAGCCGGGCCTTTCGATGACGCGAGCCACGTTGGCCGGCATGGTTGAACCTGGGCGTTACCTTGTGACCGCCTATGGCGGCGAGAAGCTTGCCTGGGCAAATTCCGATACCGCCGAGCCGTTTCATATCCGCACCGGCGTCACGATGTCGCTCGCGGCCGGGATCGCCGAAGGCGTAATCGGGCCTTTTGGTTCGATGCGTTTCGAGGCGCCTGCCGATTTCGACCGATTCCGTCTCGATCTACCGCAATCTGCATCGGCTATGCTTCGCGCAGCGCGGATTTCCAATCCTGCCCCTTCTTTCCGAAGTGCGGCAATCGGCAAGTCGAACCGCGAGCCGGTCGCAATGCTGGCATTGCCGGCGGATGGCCAACCCGGCATCGTCGAAATATCTGGATATGAAGGCCAGCGCTTTCAGGTTCGCGGGCTGCGTTTCGGCAATCAGACCCAATTCGACGGCTCTGTGCCCAATCTCATCAGCCTCGACGTGGCGGGCGAAGGCGGGGACGAAATTCCTGCGACCTCCTTGCTCATCCGCCAGGACAATGGCGGCAGAGCAAGCGTCGTTGCCTCCGACATGCCTCGCCTTGGTGCGGGCCAGGCTTGGAGACGACGTTTCAATCTGCGTGGACCGACATCGCTCCTGTTCGAGATGACGCAGGCAGGCCAGATCGCCGTCCATGCTTCGGGTGTTGCCCTGCACTCCGAAATCAGTCCGGTTCTTCTTGGTAATGCCCCGCGTGCGGACGGCCGCGTGCCCGATCGCTATGATCTGGATGCCGGCTATTATTTGCTCCGCCTCGTGCCCAATGCGAATGCGAGCGGCATCATCGATCTTACACTCGGGACTCCAGGTCTTGTGCCGCCGGTCCAGCCGGCTGCGCCGGCGCGCACGACGATTTCCTATGGCGTCCAGGAAGCCCGATCGGCCACGAGCCTGGAGATCATCACCAACGCGGCTCCCACGCTCTTGACCGGGCCGCGTGCCGTCGCGCTGCCTGCCGATCTTGAAACCCGGCCGCTGGCACTCTGGCAATCGGCAGGCCCAACACCGCAAACCGGAGCGGATCAGCCGAAGTCCGCCGCTCCGGAGCCGGTGCCGCCAGGCTCGGACAAATCCGATGACGGCGAGGCTGCCCTTGCGCGACCGGCGTCGCCGGCGGATCTGCGCATCGACGTCCATGCCCCACCTGGTGGCATCATTTCCGCCTTTGATATGCGCAATGCCCCCGTCGCCTTCGCGGTCAGCAACGAGCATGCCGATGCGGGGGGACGGAGGCTGACGCTGCGTTTTCCTGCCATTTCCGCCTCCCGCGCCATAGGCGTCAGCTGGCGGCCGGATGCGAGTGCTCCGCGCAAGAGTGGGCGACCGATCGCGGCATCCCCGTTGAACGCCGGCCAAAAGCAATTCTTCGATCTCCCCGAAAATGGCCGTAAAACCTATCAGCTTAACGTGAAGGAAGGCGGTCTTTATCGTATCGAAACTTTCGGGCGTTTGCAGACGTCTCTCGATCTCGGCACGTCGATCGTGCCATCTCTCGGAGAAGCATCCGACAATGGCGATGGCCACAATGCTCTGCTGCTGACCTATTTGCGCGCCGGAACCTATCAGATCGATGTCTCGGCACAGAATTCATCCGGCCATCTCGGTGTCGGCGCCATGCAAGCCTTGCTGGCGCCGACGCCAGCTCTGGTTCCCGACAGCAGCAGCCGAGGCGTTCTGTCGAGTTCGAGCGGCGCCGTTGTGCCGATAGAGATTGCGAAAGCCGGATCCTACAAGCTTGAGCTCTACGCGCTTGGCGGCGACCTTGCCGCGCGTCTGGAGGATGCGGATGGCTGGCCGCTGACGGCCCCCGGTCCTCTCTCCACGCTCAGCATGGATCTGGCACCGGGGCGCTATCGTCTCGTGATCCAACCGCGTGAAGTCGACGCGCGTTTTGTCGCCCGGCTGACATCCGTCATGGACCCGCCGCAACCGCAGGGTCACGGGCCGCATCCGCTGGCTTTCAATCAGGTTCAGAAATTCCAGTGGCGCGAGCCACAGAGCAAAAGCGACACCCGCACCCCCGACAGTTGGACATTCGAACTCGCCGCAGACGCCGATATCAGCATCGATTTGACCGAGGGGATGATCGCCACACTGATCCGCGACGAGAAGGATCAGATCGCGAGATTTGTCGCCGCGCCGCAATTCAGCACCAGGCTGAAGGCTGGGCACTATCGCATCGACCTCAGCAGCCTCGCTCATGACGACCGGCTGGACTATGAGATCACCCTGAACGTAAAGGATCTGCAGCCCGGCGAAACGCGCTTCGTCGACCTGCCGGCCGTGCTTTCCTTCGATGTGGAAAGAGACCGCGTCGTCAGCCTCGGCACCTTCGGCCGCAGCGAGATGAAAGGTGTACTGAAGGACGCCAAGGGCGGCGTGATCGAACGCCTCTCCGGCCGCAGCGACGATTGGAATATCGCGCTTTCCCGCCGCCTCCCTGCCGGCTCCTATACGCTTGGCCTCGAGACGGCGGCTGCACCCGCAACGACGGGCGGCCAGGCGGATAACGGTTCAGACGATCAGCAGGCCTCGTCAAATGATGGCGATCAGCAAGATGGCAGCGGCGATCAGGCCAATAGCTCGAATATCGAGGTCCAGCTCGCTTTGCCGCAGGAATTGGAGCAGCCGGCGCTTGCCGACGGCGGGACTACCGAAGTCAGCGGAAGCTCCGTCTTCGCATTCCCCCTGCCCGCCGGCGAGAAGGATCGGCTCGCACTCGTCGCGGCGCAGTCCACAAGCGAACTGGTTCTATCCGTCGAGACCCGGGGAGCCGATGGCGCCTGGAAGCCGCAAGCCTTTGCCCATGGCCACACGCCCGTTCTTGCCTGGCCTGCCTCGGCGGATGGACCGCAATGGCGCGCTTCGGTATGGACCCTTGATGGCAGTTCGGCCTCGATAAAAATTGGCGCGCGCAGCATCTCCCGCGACATGCGCGCGCTTGGCGATATTTCCTTGGAACCGCTAACGATCGACGGCCTCGGCCTTACCTTGAATGTCGCGCTCGTGCATGTGCCATCGGCGGGCCTGATTGAGTTTGAGACGGCCGGAGATCTGCTTGCGGGAGCAAGCATGGATCATCCGCTTGGCGCCGCCGCATCGGGGCTGTTTGCTCCGCAATCGGATCGCTTATGGCTGGTCACCCGCAAGGACAGCCCGGTGCGGGCAACTCCCGCTAAACTCGAGGGGGAGATTGCGCTGACGCTTGCCGCAGGGGATCGAGCCGTCGTCCCTGCCACGGCCTCCTTACCGGGCAAGACCCGTCTGTGGCTTGCTGACTCCACCTTTGGCCAGCCCGGCCTCGGCGCCGGGCGCGGCATGGGCGTCAGCGTCGATAGCGCTGTCGCCTTGGCCAATGGCCAAGATTTGCATGTATGGAATGCCGGAGGCGATGAGAGTCTGCAGATGCGGCTGAAGCCCATCGACGCAGCTGAGCTCGACGCGATCGTGCTCGACGGCACCTATGCCGCAATCATACCGGCGCTCAGCGCGCGGCCGGTCAGGTTGCCGGCGGGGGTGAAGCGACTGACGCTTGATCTGGCGCCCGGCATTGCCGTGGTTTCCGGTTCTTCGGATCCCGAACTGCTGAACGTCTGGTCCGGCGCCGCACCGCTCTCACGCAACATCACGACATCGGCCAAGGAACTCCGGCTCGTCAACGTCACGAGGGAAGCAGCCTCTGTCCGCGTCAGCCTGTCGCCCGGACAGGCCGTAACGCTTGGCGCCGGTCAGGTTCTGCGCCGATTCTTCGGTACGGCCGGGTCCGAGGCAATCGCCGTGGATGCGATGAGAGGGGATCTCTTGAAGGTTTCCGGCGGCACGGCAACCTTTATCGCAAACGATGGCAAGGTGCTGCGTGGCCAGAACATTGCAGCGTCAGGCGCTGGCCAAGTGATCCTCGACCATGGCGCGGGACTGGTGGTGCTGTGGCTGGAACGGGAAGGCAAATCGCCCTGGCCGCAGCCCGAGCCGAAGCCGGTCGGTCTGCCGCAAAATGCAATGCTCCAGGGGCAGGCGATGGCCTTCCGTCTCGATCCGGTCCAGCCGATGGTCCTCGATGTCAGCACCGATGCACCGGTCATCGTTGATCTCGAACAGAATGGCCGCCACGATCTGCAGCCATTCCCGATGGGCGCTGAATTTCATCGCTATGTCGCGGCCGGCGAAGCGGTGCTCAGGCTCTACTCGACCCACGAGGGGCCGTTGTCCGGTGCGCTGGATCTGACGGCAACACCGGTCATTCCTCTCTCCGAGGGGGTCGGTGCCCCAACTGTGCTTGCACCCGGAGCAACGGTTCTTTTCGGCTTTGAGGTCAAGAGCAAGGGAAATATCGGCGTTGGTCTGCGCTCCGATCCGGATCTCGCCGCCGGTCGCCTGCTCGACGAAAAGGGTCAGGTCCTCGGTGAGGGCGTCAATCAGCTGAAGCCGCTCGAACCAGGCAATTATCTGCTGGAAGCGCGTGCCCCGACCGATGCGCCAACGCTGGTCGTCAGGCCCGCCGTGGTCGGATTGTCACCCCCACCCGCGGGTCCGCCGCCCGAAGTCGTCAATGATTATCTGCAGAATGCCGGTTTGAAGCCCTCGGGATCGAAGTGAAGCCAATGAAAAAGATCGCATTTCTCATTGCCCTGTCTGTGGCTTCTTCCGCACCGATCGCAACCGTGCAGGCGCAGCAACCTGCTGCGCCGCTAAGCCTCGATGTTCTGAACCGGGCCGACGGCGTCAGAATCGTGCCCGAAAGATTTCTGCGCGCCTATGACCCGGTGACGATTTTCTTCGCCGCTGACATCGGTCCGGCAGCGGGCGGTCCCGAGGATTCGCCCGAGCGTTTTGTCACAATGGAGCCGCAAGCCGCCGGCGCCTGGCAATGGCTTGGTCCGCGCGCCTTGCAATTCCGGCCCGCCGACAAATGGAAGCCGCTCGATCGGATCAAGGTGAAGATGACGGGCGGTGGCGGCGAGACCGGCAGCGAAGCCGAACTGATACCGCTGCTGCCCTTGCCGGTATCCACCCAGCCTGCCGCCGATGCCGATCCGGTCAATGACCTTGACCAGATCACGCTGACCTTTGCCGAGCCCGTCGATGTCGCCGCATTGAAACGCCTTCTATCGATCGAACTGCGTCCTTCTCCCGGGATAGGTGATGAAGGCGGCCTGATGCTGGGGGCGCAGGACTTCGATGTCCAGCCGATCGAGCGCAGCGCCCGCAGCGACCAGCAATCTTATGTCGTAAAGTTCCATACCGCAGTGCCCGACGGCCGTGTCGCCCTTGTGCGGCTGAAGCTTGCCGATACACCCGATCTTTCCGATCAGACCTTCGAACTGCGCGTACGCACCGCTGTTCCCTTTACTATGACGAGTTCGGATTGCGGCCGAGGTTTCGACACGGCGACAGTCGATGGCATCATGCGCTGCACGTCAGGCGCCACGAGCAGCGGTTCCAGCGAAACGGTCGATGACAATGGCAATCCCGTCGACGACGGAAACGGCGCGCGCACCTTTCGCTCGAGCAAGGCTCGCAGCCTGATCTTCCGCTTTTCGGGCAATCCCGTCGCCGGGGAGCAGTTCTCGGCACGCGACGCCTTGCGTATTACTCCACCTGTCGACGACCTGACGGCGCAGGCAAGCAATGGGCGTCTCTATGTCCATGGCCGCTTTCTCACGGATAAGGTCTATACGCTGAACATCGCGGCCGGCGCCTTGAAAGATGACCGTGACCGTCCGTTGGCCACCGGTTTCAGCCGGAAATTCGCATTCTCGCCGGAACCTGCGTCTCTCGCCTGGGATGCATCTCAGGGCATCGTCGAACGCTTCGGTCCGCAACTTGTTCCCTTGCGCGGACGCGGCTACGACCGGGCTGACATACGGGTCCATGCGATCGACCCATTATCGCGCGATTTCTGGCCCTTCCCGCAGGTGGGGCTAGACACGAAGGACGACGATGCACCGCCATTGCCCGGCACGGAACCACAGAAGTGGGCAAATGTGGACGATATCTCGGCCGATGCGGTTGCAGCGCGAATTAAGGCTCTAGGTTCACCCGCCATATCCCAGTTTGTAGATCTGCCGATCCATAAAGGCGGCGTGGACACCAAGTTCGGTCTCGACCTGAAGCCGTTCTTTGCCAAGATTGTCGGCGCCGACCAACCCGGAACCTATCTCATCGGGCTGCGTGCGGTGGACGACCAAGCCCGCCATTGGCTGCGCGTTCAGGTTACCGATCTGACCCTGAGCGCGGTGGAGGAACCGGACCGCGTACGCTTCGCAGTCACCTCGCTTGCCAGCGGCAAGCCGGTCGACGCTGCCCAAATCCGGCTGGATGGATTGCAGGACGGCAAATTCGTCACGCTTGCAACGGGGATGACGGATGCGCAGGGCTTCTTTTCCTGGGATCTCGACAACCGTGGCGAAGCCAGGATACGCCGCGTCATCGTGACGAAGGGACTGGATACGCTGGTGATCGACCCTGATCACGCCCCTGCCCAATATGCCCTGAACAACTGGACCAAGCCCTCGACGTCATGGCTCGATTGGACCACCAATCCGGACGAGGGCCGCGACGAACAAGCCCGCACTCTCTGCCATGTCTTTGCCGAGCGGCCGATTTATCGCCCTGAAGAACCCGTGCACATCAAGGGCTATGTCCGCAGCTATCTCAGCGGGCATTTGAGCCTTGCCAAGGCCGGCGGCCAGCTTGTGATTACCGGCCCGGACAAGCAGGAATGGCGCATACCGGTGCAGCTGGACGAATTCGGCGCCTTCTATCACAAGTTCGATGCCGCAACGCCGGCGACGGGCGACTATGAGGTCCATTTCGAGCCGAATGATCCGACGAAGGCCGAAAACGACGATCAACCGGCACAGAAACCCGATGACGGCGACGGCTCAAACGACAATCAAGGCAGCAACGGCGGCGACGACGGCGGGACGCAGGACGCTCAGGCTGATAGCGGCCAGGCCGCTGCTACCGATAGCGGCGATACAGGCGACAAGACACTTCAATGCGGCAGCGTCTCCTTCAAGAAGGAAGCCTATCGGCTGCCGACTTTCGAGGTCGTCCTCAACAATCCGCAAACCGTGCCGCTCGACGCCTCCTTCAACGTCGATCTGATCGCACGCTACTTTGCCGGCGGATTGCTCGCGGACCGCCCCATCCGCTGGCGAGCCGTGCAGTATCCCTATAATTGGACGCCTCCAGGCCATGACGGCTTTCTCTTTTCGACGGATTCCCGGTATTCCGGCGGAGGCGAGTTCAAATCCTCCCCCGCGCTCGAACGAGACGGCAGCACCGATGCCGGCGGTGCCTCGCGCATCAGCTTCGACACGACGATCGAACCCACGGCGCAGCCCCGACGCTATATGATCGAGGCGACGGTCACGGGCGATGACGACCTGCAGGTACGCAGCATCACCAATGTCTATGCGGTCCCGCCCTTCGTGCTCGGCCTGAAAGTGGCGCGGTATGTGCAGAAGCCCGGTGCCGTCGAGCCGCAAATACTGGCTGTCGACGGCAATGGCGCTCCAGTCGAGGGGCTCGAGATGACCGCGCGCCTGATCCATCGCAATTGGACATCGACACTGCAGGCAAGCGACTTCAGCCAGGGCTCTGCGAAATATGTGACGCAGGAGATGGACGAGACGGTGCTGGAACGCAAGATCACCAGCACAAAGGATATCCAGACGCTCGCCTTGGAGGCAAAGGAGGCGGGCGTCTACATCATTCAGCTCGCGGCAAGCGACCGTGTCGGACGCCGGCAGCAGGTGAGCGTCGACTTCTTTGTCGGCGGCTCGACGCCGGTTACATGGGCGCAGCCGCCCGCCCGCACGGCTGTCGTTACGACAGACAAGGACAGCTATATCCCGGGCGAGACTGCCAATCTTCTGATCCAGTCTCCATTCCAGTTCGCCCGCGCTCTCGCCATCGTCGAAGAGCCGGAAGGCAAGTTCCATTATGATTGGGTCGATATCGCCGATGGCTACGGCCATTATGCGTTGCCGGTCCGCAAGGAGCAGATGCCGGAGGTTCCGGTTCATTTCCTCATCATGCGCGGACGGCTGGAGAACAGTACCCCCGCCCCGAGCGCCCCCTTCGACCAGGGCAAGCCGGTCACGATCGCTGCGACCAAGACGGTAACGGTCAAGCCGGTGAAGAACACCGTTACCGTCACCATGGATTATCCGAAAAAAGCCCGCCCGGGCGACGAGGTGGAAGTCACGCTGCATCTGGCGGACGATCTCGGTCAGCCGATCGCGGGTGACGCCACGTTCTGGATGATCGACCAGGCCGTATTGTCGCTTGCAACCGAGCAGCCGCTGGATCCCCTGCCGAACTTCATCGTCAAGCGCAAATCCACGATGGCCTTGCGCGACACCCGCAACATGGCCTTCGGCATCATCCCTCTCGACGAGGTGCCGGGGGGCGACGAGCGGGAGGATTGGGGGACCGACAACAATATCTCCGTCCGAAAGAATTTCACGCCGGTTCCAATCTACCTTCCCGATGTGAAAATCGGTTCGGACGGCACGGCCAAGATCAAGGTGAAGCTTCCGGATTCGCTGACAGTGTTCAAACTGCGGGCCAAAGCAGTCAGCGGCCCCGACCGCTTCGGCTACGGCACCGGCGAAATGCTGATCCGCCAGGAAATCGTGGCGCAGGCCGCCCTGCCCCGCTTCCTTCGCACAGGCGATCGATTTGAGGCCGGCATGATCGCCCGTGTCGTCGAGGGCGGCGGCGGCCAGGGTGCTGCAACCATTGCTTCCGATGGCTTGGCGCTTACGGACAGCAAGGATATTTCCTTCGCCTGGGAACAGAACAAGCCGGCTCATATCGCCGTGCAGGCCTCGGTGCCGGAGCAAAAACCCGGTAAGGACGACGTGCGCCTGCGGTTTGAGGTCGAGCGTCTTGCGGACCACTCCCGGGATGCCGTGGAAATTACGCTCCCCGTAAAGCCCGACAGTATCCCGGCCAGACATTACGAGATCGTCGAAATACCGGCCGGCAGCGAAAAGGTCCTGCCGGGACCGCAGGAAGCAATGCGCCCGGAATCGTTCCAGCGTGTCATGACGCTGGCCTCCGACCCGGCTTTGATCAAGCTGGTCGCCGGTCTGAACGGCCTGGTCGAGTCTCCATATGGATCGACGGAGCAACGCATGTCGCTGGCCTCATCCGGCCTTGCCTTCAAGAGTTTTGCTCCCCTCCTTGCGGCGGCGAAGCTGGACAAGCGCATCGACAACGACGTTCACAACACCGTGCTGGCAATCGGTCAGGCGATCGATGCGGACGGGCTTGTCGGGTTCTGGCCTCACAGCAAAGGCAATGTCTCGCTGACGGCCTGGACCTATTCGTTTCTGGTTGCCGCGGACAAGGCTGGCGAGCCCACCGACAAGGCTTTGACGGAGCGCCTTGCCAATGTGCTTAAACTCTCGCTGCGGTCGGATTATCCGCATCTGCTGAGCGGCAATGAACTCCGCGAGCGGGTCGAGGCCCTGACAGCGCTTGCCGATGGCGGCAAGCTCGATCCGGCCTATACGGCCGAATTCGCACGCTCAGCGGCCCAGATGCCGAATGTGAGCGTTGCCCGAATGACGGCGGCCGCAGCGGCCGCACCCGATGCCGATCAGCGTCTGGTCGGCAACCTGACAGAGGCGATGTGGTCACGCATCCGCATTCTCTCCCGCAATGGCGAGCTGGTCTATAACGGTCAGGCGCAGGATGAGGGCAATCCGCAGATCCTGCCCTCGGAAACCCGCAGCCTTGCCGAAATGGTGCGCGCAGCGGCTTTGACCTCCGAGGCCGATCCGCGCTATCCCGCTCTCAAAAATGCCCTCTTGCAATTGGGCGAGGGCGACGGCTGGGGCTCGACCAATGCCACCGCGGCCGCGATCCGCGCGCTTGCAACTGCGTGGCAGCGACCGACAACGCCCCTGCCGCTGACCGTGACGCAGAACGGCAACGTTCAGTCCCTGACGCTCGACGCCAATGCGCCCGTGTTGCGGCAGGTCATCTCGGACCCGAGCGCAGTGACCATTCACAACAATGGCACAGCGCCGGTGCTTGCCTTGGTCGAAACGAGCTATCTCTCCGCCGAGCCTGGCTACAAGGCGCAAGCTCATAGCGAAGGTTTTGCCCTCACCCGCACGCTTTACCGCGTCCCTGCCGGCAACGCGCCCCTGGAGAAGCTCGCCCCCGATGCCAACGGCACGATCGCGTTGAAGGTCGGAGATGTGGTGGAGGAAAGGGTCGATCTTGTCGTGTCCGAAGACCGCACGCATGTCGCGCTCACCCTGCCGCTTGCGGCTGGACTCGATCCCCTCAATCCGAACATCGCCACCGCGCCCGCGGAGGCGACGCCCGCCATGGCACCGACTTTGACGGCGGATTGGACCTCTTACAACGATGACCAGGTCTTCTGCGCCTATGACAGGCTACCGAAGGGCAATTACACATTCGCCTATCGTATGCGCGCCCTCATTCCCGGCACCTATACGCAGCCCCAGGCACTTGCCGAGACGATCTACCAAAAGGGTGTCGACGGAACGAGTGCGGCAACGCGGATCGTGGTGGTGAAATAGCGATATCGAGTGCGGAAGGATCCTGCAATCCATTAGCCGGGCAATGACATTGTTGAAAACCCGCCGATCAAAACTCGTGGCTTTGACTTTGCTGGCTGCCGCCGCCGGTGCGATTGCCTATGCCTGCACTGTCGCGCAGCGGGCACAGCTCATCGCGCCACGGCCGACGCCCATCCTCTATGATCGCAGCGGTGCGTTCCTCGCGCAGATCGGCCATAGCGAGTACGGACGCATCGATTATGGCTATTGGCCGCTGGAGCGATTGCCCGATCGCTTCGTCAAGGCAACGCTCGCTCTCGAAGACCGCCGGTTTTTTGAGCATGCCGGCGTCGATCTCTACGCGGTCGGCCGGGCGGCCTGGCAAAATCTCAGCTCCGTCCGGCGCCGCTCCGGCGCTTCCACCATTGCCATGCAGGTTGCGCGCATGCAGCAGCCGGAATCGCGCACTTTCCTCCACAAGGCCCTGGAGGCCGGCACCGGCGTCGCGTTGACATTGCGCTACGGCCGCAGTGCCGTGCTGGCGCAATATTTGCGGCTGGCACCCTATGGCAATGGCAGCCATGGGATTGCCCACGCGGCACGATTTTATTTCGACAAGCCGGTGTCGGACCTTTCCTGGGCTGAAATCGCCCTGCTGTCTGCCATCCCGCAATCGCCGACGCGAATGAATCCGCTGCGACCCGACGGACTGCGCCGGGCCATTCAGCGCGGCCATCAGATGCTGGACGTGCTGCTGAAAGAGAAGGTCATCGGGACCGACGAAGCCGAGATCGCGCACCATCAGCTGAACGAGGTGCGGATGCCCGACCTGCCGCGCCGCCCTGATGCGCTGCATGTGATACTGCGCTATGACGATCTCATCGAGAGCGGCCAGATAACCGCTGCTTCGGCGAATGCGCCGCTGATCCACACGACGATCGATCTCGGGCTTCAGGCCGACGTCACGGCACTCTCACGGCAATATCTCGGCATCTGGCGTCCCGCCGGCGCGCAGCAGGTCGCAGCCATGGTGGTATCGCGGCAAACCGGCGAGGTATTGGCCCAGGTCGGATCGAGCAATTATTACGGCAATCATGCCGGCGCCTTCGACTACACGCGGACACCGCGATCCCCCGGCTCGACCCTGAAGCCCTTCGTCTATGCGCTGGGTTTCGAGCGCGGCGTGCTGAAGCCGACCGACATGCTGCTGGACCTGCCGGAGGGTGCCTCGGGCATCGGCGACGCCGACCGGGAATTCCTAGGACCCATGTTGCCGCGCCAGGCGCTCGCCAATTCCCGCAATGTGCCCGCCACCAACCTGCTGCGCAGCATCGGCCTTGAAACCACGTTCCGTTTTCTGCGCGATCTCGGCCTTCACGATCTGGAGGTTCCCGCCGATCATTTCGGGCTGTCCATGGCAATCGGCTCGCTGCCGACGCGCCTTGACAGTCTGATGCGCGCCTATGGAGCTCTCGCCAACGATGGGCAGTTACAAGACCTGCTCTGGGCACGCGAGCAGCCACAGCATCCGCCGGTGCGGGCCATCTCCCTCGATACGGCCCGGCTGATCACCTCCTTCCTGTCCGATCCGCAGGCCCGGCTTCCGAGTTTCCATCGTTACGGGTCCCTCGAATATCCGTTTCCGGTCGCCGTCAAGACCGGCACGTCGCAAGGCTATCGGGATGCCTGGGCGATAGCCTATTCGCAAAAGGTGATCGTCGGCGTGTGGGTCGGGCGCGGGGACAACGGCACTATGAACCGGATGACGGGCGCCGGCAGCGCCGCCCACCTCGTTCATGCGATCATCGACCGCGTCCATGGCAACAAGCCTGGCGATCTTGCCGAAGCTCGCTTTCCAACGCCGCCGGAACGCAAGCCTGTGGACGTTTGCCTCGTCAGCGGGCAGGCAAACGACGAGACCTGCGGCCAGACATTGGTGGAATGGCTGAAACCGGGCGAGATGCCGGAAATGGCCAAGACGGCCTCGCATCCGGATGCAAATGCCGGGGCGGCGCCAGCCGAGACTGGTCCATGGGCGACCTCGAAGGACCCGGCTGTCGGCCGCGAGGGATCCAGCCCGCAAATACACCTCGCCATTTCAACACCGGCCCGCAACAGCCAGATCTGGCGCAATCCGGAACAGCCGGCCGAGTACAACCGCCTAGCGCTGAAGGCGGATGTAAAACCCCATGTCCCGCAGATCGTCTGGTACGTCGATGGCCAGCCGTTTGCGGTTACCGATCCCGACCGGCCCGTGTTCTGGCCGATCGAGAGCGGCCAGCATCGTTTCCAGATCCGCTTGCCATACCGCGACGAAACCTCAGCGATCGTTCCCATCTACGTGCAGTGAAGACGTGCAATGGTTGGAAGGCGGCGCCATGCGTTTGCCGGTCGGGCTGTCGCGCCTCCTGCTCACCCACGGTATCCGCATGTGACAGAACCGCACAGGGCGACTGCAACACAAAAAGATACATTGCAGATATATGTTTTAAAGCATACATCGCCCCCGCCACTACCAAAATCCCCGCCACTACCAAATTCATGGAGATCCGAAATGGCTAGAGAACTGAGCGCTGCAACCAAGGCAATCGTGCAGGCCACCGTACCCGCGCTTGCAGCCCACGGCACCGAGATCACCGCCGCCATGTATCTACTGCTTTTCAAGGACGATGGGGTTCGCAACCTTTTCAACCAGTCCCACCAAGGCGAAGGCGGTGGTCAGACGAAGGCGCTGGCGCAGGCGATCCTCGCTTATGCGCAGAATATCAACAACCTCGCCGTCCTCGGGCCTGCGGTCGAGCGGATCGTACAAAAGCATGTCGGTCTTCAGATTGAGGAGCATCATTATCCGCATGTCGCCAACGCGCTGCTCGCAGCCATCAAGCAGGTGCTGGGCGACGCCGCAACCGACGAGGTGCTTGCAGCCTGGGGCGAGGCCTACTGGTTCCTGGCGGATATTCTGATCGGCAGGGAAAAACAGGTCTATGACGAGCTAAGCGCTGCTGAAGGCGGATGGAGCGGGTGGCGCCGTTTCCGCGTTGCCGACAAGCGCCGCGAAAGCGACATCATCACCTCCTTCGTCCTCAAGCCTGAAGATGGCAGGCCGGTCCTGCGCCATCTCCCGGGCCAATATCTGACCTTCCGGATCGCCGTGCCGGGAAAGGGTGAATATCGCCGCAACTACAGCATCTCCTCCGCTCCGAACGGCGAGACCTACAGAATTTCGGTCAAACGCGAGCCCTCGGGTGTGATTTCGAACTATCTGCATGACAAGGTGGTCGTCGGCGATGTGCTCGAAGTTGCGCCACCGGCGGGCGATTTCTTCCTCAAGGAGAATACGGCGCGACCGGTCGTCTTGCTGAGCGGCGGTGTCGGCCTGACGCCGATGGTCAGCATGCTCGAAACCATCGCAGCGAAAGAAGGCAATGCGAATGTCTACTACGTCCACGGAGCCGAAGACGGCAAGGTTCACGCGATGGGCGAGCATGTTCGCAAGCTCGTTTTCGGCCGCGACGGCATGAGGTCGGCGATCTTCTATCGTACGCCGCATTCCGACGATCGGAAGGGTGTTCACTACGACCAGGAAGGCTTCGTCACCCTTGAGTGGCTCGCCGAGAACACGCCGCTGAAGGAGGCCGACATCTATCTGTGTGGGCCAAAGCCGTTTCTTGCGACCTTCGTCAATGGACTGGACAGGGCCGGCGTCCCGAAAGACAGAATCCATTACGAGTTCTTCGGTCCGGCCGACGATTTGGCGGCATAAGAAGAGCATCAGACGGCAGGAGTTCGCTCCGCCGCCTGATTGCTATTATGCTGCAATGGAATCAGGAAAGAATTCATGCGGCTGACAGTTTATTCCGACTATGCATTGCGGCTGATGATGTATCTCGGCCTCCGCACGGGCGAAGACCTATCGACGATCGATGAGGTGGCGGCGGCTTACGGCATCTCCAAGGCGCATCTCATGAAGATCACCAACGAACTCGGCAGGAAGGGCCTGATCGAGACCATACGGGGACGCCAGGGGGGAATGCGCCTGGCCCGTGACGCATCGGCCATCAGGGTCGGAGATATCGTTCGGGCCTGCGAGCCGGACTTCGCGCTGGTCCCTTGCATGGAAGCCGAAGGCGGCAATGCCTGCGTGGTATTGCCCGCCTGTGTGCTCAAGCGCGCGCTTGCTGCCGCGGCCGCAGCCTTTCTCGAGGTCCTGGACGGCTACACGCTGCGGGACCTCGTCGGACCGACCGTCGCGCTGCGCCAGCTCCTGGGCCTGGCGGACCCCGATCCCGTGCCGAATGCGGTGACAAGCTAGCGGCGGCATCCCTCTTTATCCGCATCGGCATTCGCATGGCTTGTCATGCCGGTAAGCTATCCGACTTCACCAAGACTGGCTGTGAGATCGGATAGGAGATCTTCTTCGGCTTCCAGGCCAATGGAAACCCTGAGCAATCCTTCGCTTATGCCGGCGGCGCGGCGAGCCTCCTCTCCCATGCCGACGTGAGTCATGCTGGCTGGATGAGCGATGAGGCTTTCAACGCCGCCCAGGGATTCGGCAAGCGTGAAGACCCTCAATGCAGCCACGAAGCGCCGTACGGCTTCCAATCCTTCATGAAGCTCGAAGCTCAGCATGGCGCCGAAGCCGGATTGCTGCCGCGCCGCAAGCTCATGACCGGGATGAGACGGCAGGCCGGGATAATGGACAGCCCTGACCCGTGGATGTTGAGCAAGAAAACGAGCGACGGCTCCCGCGGTCAGCTGCTGGCGTTCGATCCGGGCAAACAGGCTTCGGATGCCCCGTAGTGTCAGATAGGAATCGAAGGGAGCGCCCGTCGCTCCGATCATGTTTGCCCAGCCTTTAAGCTCTTCGACATCGCTCGAATTTGCCGCGACGACCGCGCCTCCCACCACATCCGAGTGTCCGTTGAGATATTTCGTCGTAGAATGAATAACCAAGTCGGCTCCGAGCAAAATCGGCCGCTGCAGCGCCGGCGACAGAAACGTGTTGTCGACGGCAAGACGCGCGCCCGCGGATTTCGCCAGCCGGGACACGGCCTGGATATCGACGATGCGCATGAGCGGATTGCTGGGTGTTTCCACGAAGACAAGCGATGCGCCGCGGCCCAAGGCCCCTGCCAGGGCGTCCTTATTGTTCTGATCGACAAACTCCAGATCGAAATGGCCCTTGTCCTTCAAGGCTGCCAACAGCCGGTAGGTTCCGCCATAGCAATCATGCGGCGCCACGACCCTGTCGCCCGGCCTCAGGAGACTGAGAACAAGATTGACGGCGGCCATGCCGGAAGACGTGACGACGGCTCCCGCGCCGCACTCCAGCTTCGCCAATGTATCGGCAAGGAGATCGCGCGTGGGGTTGGATGTTCTTGAGTATTCGTATGGCTGCGATTGTTCGAACTGTCGGAACGCGAAGTTGCTCGATAAGTAAAGAGGCGGCGTCACAGCACGATGGGACGTGTCGCTCGCAATGCCGTTGGCAGCCGCGATCGTTCTGAAATCTCTATCTTTCGACATATGGGAATTGCCTTGTGCACATTGTCATAACGGGCCAATCGACCGAAAGCCGCACAACCGAGATTCCCGGCGATGGGACATTCGACAGTCGAAAGCCTGTTCCTCCTGCACACTATAATTTCCCGATTGAGAATGACAACGATGGATCGTTCTCCATTTCAGTCGAAATCAAACACATATGACTATGCAAAGAGAATTATTCAGGCGGCCTCCGGAATTTCATGAGGTTCAGCTCAACGGATTCACAATGGAATGCTGTGCCGTGGCCGCGGGACAGCGCTTAGAAAGCAGCTATGACAAGTCGCCAATCATCTGAGCGCAACACCAGTGATTGCCACCGGCTTTAGACATCGAAGAATTGGAAGTGAAACGCGCTGACACCCATCAAAGCATGTTGCGCACCGGAGACATCCGTGCCGTTGTAGGTAGCACCATCCAAATACAGATTTCGGTCGGTGGTAGGTGTTCCGTCCCACGCGTCGTTCAGGAACGTCACGCTCGCGTCATGGGCACCTTTGTCCCAATCACCCTGCACCACCAAGTGATCTGACTGGCCAGAGCCGTGAAGAGAGTGCGCTGTCTGTATGTCACCGATTTGTTTTCCGTCGACGGTAACCCTGTACTGTGCGTCGCCAAGATAGGCATCCTCACTGATCAACAAAACGAGTTTGTCCGCTCCGGTACCGATCGTGGTTCCGTCGCTCGCTGGCGGAGGAACGGTTGCCGGAGGCGTCGGGGTGGTAGCGGGAAGGTCAGAATACACATTGAAGTGGAACGCGCTGACACCCATCAAAGCATGTTGCGCGCCGGAGACATCCGTGCCGTTGTAGGTGGCACCATCCAAATACAGATTTCGGTCGGTGGTAGGTGTCCCGCCCCACGCGTCGTTCAGGAACGTCACGCTCGCGTCATGGACACCTTTGTCCCAATCACCCTGCACCACCAAGTGATCTGACTGGCCAGAGCCGTGAAGAGAGTGCGCTGTCTGTATGTCACCGATTTGTATTCCGTCGACGGTAACCCTGTACTGTGCGTCGCCAAGATAGGCATCCTCACTGATCAACAAAACGAGTTTGTCCGCTCCGGTGCCGATCGTGGTTCCGTCGCCCACTGGCGGAGGAACGGTTGCCGGAGGCGTCGGGGTGGTAGCGGGAAGGTGAGAATACACGCGCATATAATCGATCTGCTCTGAAATCGGCGCTTTGGTAATATCTGCATTGTTATTGGGATCGTCCTGCGTGGCCAGATCGGCCAGGAGATACATTGGCCCATGCATATCGCTCGGCGTGGGCTTCGTTCCCGTAAGCTGGCCATCGACGTAGAAGCCTATGGTATCGGCATTCCAATCCAATCCATATGTATGAAAACCGGATGGCTGAGCGAGCTCGCTATAGACCTGCAAATCTTGTTGCCAATTAAGATTCGGCGCGGCATCGGTCGTGTGAATGCCGCTATATATGCCCTTCTCGAAACTTCCATAGTTTTCGACGATATCAAGTTCCTGCCAGTGTCCGGCATTATTTGGATCGGCTATCATATTGTCCGGTAGAAGCCAGAACGCGGCCCACGCTCCCGGAAGGTTCGAGAAATCAGCCCGCATCTCGAAGTAGCCATATGTTTGCGAAAAATGCCCCTGCGTCGTGATCAGTCCGGACTCCCAGCTGCCGGGGAAGCCGGACGCGGTGCGGTCGGGCACGGCCGTAATCGTCAGCGCTCCGTTGCTCACGTCGAAAGGATCGTAACCCGACGAAGCGTCAACGAATGAAGAATGACCAAAGCCAATATCGGAATTGGCGTCATAGCGCCATTGCGGGCGGATATCGGCCCAGGTCGTGCCATTACCCGTCTGAGAAATGCTGCGAGTATTGAACTCGTCGTCAAACGTCAGCTGGTATTGGGTAAGATCGATCGTAGACATGTCTACCTCCACGACAAATTGGTCCGCCCCGGCTTTCGCCATTGCGCGGGCTGCAAACATCGAACGCCAACAAAATGCAAAATACACGACAACACGGGGACACTAGATTCACGTTGTCCAATGGCACCCCCTATCAAATTGGGGCTGCCGCTCGACCCATGCGCCT
>NZ_JAUQTZ010000119.1:0-19570 GCF_059803845.1 Rhizobium sp. UFLA01-1127
GACTGTCCCTCGATCATCACCTGCATTTCAGTGATCCGTTCTATCGGTGGAGGGGGCCCCTTTCATGCCACCTCCTCTCGACCGTCATTCTAAACGCTTCGGTCAGAAGGAGATACGGAAAGGCAAGGCTCAATGTTACGCACGGCCGCGTGTAACACCGAAACGTGAACGAAATGACGGCTTTGTTCAGTAATGGGGCGGCTTGGTGATGGCAGGCGCGTCGAGCGACTGCTCCTCCAGCGTCAGAAACCGCTCGGTCAGCCGGCCGAGCTTTTGCCTGGTCTGCTCGACCACCTTCCATTGCTCGGCAATCTGGTCGGAAAGCTCCTCGATCGTCTTCGCCTGATGGGCGACCGTTTCCTCGAGTTTGGTGATGCGGCTTCGTTCGTCTGACATGTCTGACCCCTTTCGTAACGATCTATAGCAGCGCAGCCACCTCGTATAGTGCTTCCATTCGGCATGACACGGACGCAGCCTCGTTTGACGGCGATGTGACAAAACTGAAAAACAGCTGAAAAGACCTGTTACCTGACTGACATGGGCGCCTTCTAAAGAGAGCGCATAGACGCGCCCATTTGAAGGCAATCCCTTCCGCAGGCGCACCATTCTGAAGACTTCGGAGAAGCGCCGTGAAGATCATCCAGATCACCGACACCCATTTGAGCCCCAACAAGCCGCATTTCAACGGCAACTGGGAGCCGCTCGCGAAATGGATCGAGGCAAGCGGCGCCGATCTCGTCGTTCATACCGGCGATCTCAGCGTCGATGGCGCCGACAAGGACGAAGATCTCCTATTTTCCATGGATCTGATGCGGCAGGTTTCGGTGCCGATGCTCATCGTGCCCGGCAACCACGATGTCGGTCACCTGCCCGGATCCTATCAGCCGGTCAACCCCGAGCGGCTGGAGCGCTGGCGCCGCCTCGTCGGCCCGGACTACTGGGCAAAGGACGTCGGCAACTGGCGGCTGATCGGCCTCAACAGCCTGCTGATGGGCTTCGAGGATGCCGAAGAGCAGAAGCAGTTCGACTGGCTTCAGGACATGCTCGAAAGCCGCGGCGACCGCCGTGTTGCCCTCTTTGCCCACAAGCCGCTCTTCGTCGATGCGCCGGACGAAGGCGATACCGGCTATTGGAGTGTGCGTCCCTCGCAGCGCCGCCGCCTCTACGACCTGATAGCGGCCCACGACGTCGCCCTCTTCGGCAGCGGCCACCTGCACTGGACCTGGGAAGGCCGCTTCAACGATACGAACCTGGTTTGGGCGCCGCCCGGCGCCTTCATCCTCGACAAGATGGAACGCGAAATGCCGGGCGAACGCCTGATCGGCGCGGCGATCCACGAGCTTGGCGAGACGGTCTCGACCGAACTCGTCGCCGTGCCGGGCATGACCGCCTACTTCCTCGATGACGTCGTCATGGAAGTCTATCCGCAAGCCGCCCCCAAGACAAAGGAACCGACCGAATGAGCGCGCTCTCGCTTCGCGGCATTGCCAAATCCTTCGGCGGCAACGCCATCCTCAAGGGCGTCGATCTCGAGGTGCAGCCCGGTGAGTTCATTGCGCTTGTCGGCCCGTCCGGCTGCGGCAAGAGCACGCTGCTGCGTATCCTCGCAGGACTCGACCATGCCGACCGCGGCGAGATCGTCCTCGGCGGCAGCGACGTATCAGGCGTTGCCGCGGCCGATCGTAACATCGCCATGGTCTTCCAGTCCTATGCGCTCTATCCGCATCTGACGGCCTCGGAAAACATTGCCGTGCCGCTCGCCATGCGCCGCCTGTCGCGCGCGCAGCGCTTGCCCTTTATCGGCTCCCTGATCCCCGGCCAGCGCGCCGCCCGCACGGGCATCATCCGCGATGTCCGCGAAATGGCTGTTTCGCTGAAGATCGACCATTTGCTCGACCGCAAGCCCGGCCAGATGTCCGGCGGCCAGCGGCAGCGCGTGGCGCTCGCCCGCGCCATGGTACGGCGTCCCGCCGTCTTCCTGATGGACGAGCCGCTTTCCAATCTTGATGCCAACCTGCGCGTCCACGCCCGCGGCGAGATCGTCGACCTGCACCGCCGCGCCGGGGTGCCCACGGTCTACGTCACGCACGATCAGGCCGAAGCGCTGTCGATGGCGGATCGCGTCGCCGTCATGATCGGCGGCCAATTGCTGCAGCTCGCTTCGCCCCAGACGATCTATGACGATCCGGCCCATGTCGAAGTGGCCCGCTTCGTCGGCCAGCCGCGCATCAACCTTTTGCCGGCACTAGCCGAAAACGGCATCGTCGCCTTCGGCGGCATCCGGCTCGCGCTGGAAGACGGCAGCTCCACCGGCAGCAACGTCACGCTCGGCATCCGTCCGGAATTCGTGACCCTCGCGCAGAACCGGCAGGATGCGCTCGCAGCCCATATCGAGCGCATGGAATTCCTGGGCTCCGAAGTCATCCTCTACGCCAAGCTCGACGCCATCGGCGAGACCATGGTCGTCAAGCTCGCTCCGGCAGAAGTCGCAGGCTTGTCCGCGGGCATGCCCGTTGCACTGACGCTCGCGGCCGAACAGGCGATGGTCTTCGCCGAAGACGGCCGCCGCCTGCGCGCGAGCCCGATGACCGTCGATGCGACGCGGGAGAAGGCGCATGGCTAGCATTGCCGCCACATCCTTGCCGATCCAATCGGCGGCGGCCCACGAACGCAGCGAAGCCCGCACGGCTCTGCTTTTCGCCCTGCCCGCCATCGTCCTGATCGTGCTTTTCATCCTGGTGCCGATCATCGCCGTCGTCGTGCTCGGCTTCACGGATTTCCAGCTCGGTGACAAGAGCCTGCGCTTCGTCGCCTTCGAAAACTACGCACATCTGCTGCGCGACCGCGCCTTCATGAAATCGCTCTGGAACACGGCAACCTATACCGCCATCGTCGCGCCCGTCTCGATCGTGCTCGGCCTCGGCGTCGCGCTGCTGATCGAGAGCGAAGGCATCGGCCGCAGCTTCTTCCGCACGGCCTATTTCCTGCCTGTCGCCTCGCTGATCGTCGCGATGGCGACCGTCTGGCAATATCTCTTCCATCCGACGATCGGCCCGATCAACGCCCTCCTCGGCGAGATCGGCGTGCGCGGCCCGAACTGGCTCGGCTCGTCGGCGACGGCGCTCTACAGCCTGTCGATCATCGGCGTCTGGCAATCCGTCGGCTTCAACATGGTGCTGTTCCTGGCCGGCCTGACCGCCATTCCGCGAGAACTCTATGCCGCTGCTGAAGTGGATGGTGCAAAGTCGTCATTCGACCGTTTCTGGCTCGTCACCTGGCCGATGCTCGGGCCGACGACGCTCTTCGTGACCACCATCAGCATCATCAATGCGGTGAAAGTGTTCGACACCGTAAAGGCCCTGACCGATGGCGGCCCGAACCATGCTTCGGAAGTCCTACTCTTCAGCATCTACCAGGAAGGCTTCGTCTATCTGCGGGTCGGCTACGCCTCGGCAATGACCACGGTCTTCCTCGCCATCCTCGTGGTGCTGACCTTCCTGCAATATCGCGTTCAAGACCGGCAGGTGCATTACACATGACCTCGATAGGCTTCACTCCCGGCCGCATCCTGCGCCTCGCTTTGCTGATCCTGGGCTCGCTCATCTTCCTCGCGCCCTACCTCTTCATGATCTCGACCGCCGGCAAGGCTCAGGACGATATCTTCACCTCGGCCTTGAAGCTGATCCCGACGCATTTCTTCTACCTCGAGAACATCGCCAAGGCGCTCAGCAAGGTTGACATGGGCACGCTGCTCTTCAACGGCGTCCTGGTCTGCGGCCTGATCTTCTTCTTCCAGGTGCTGATCGCCATCCCCTGCGCCTATGCCATGGCCAAGCTGAAATTTCCCGCGGCGCGCATGATGATGGTGCTGGTCATGCTCGGCCTGCTGATCCCGATCCATGCGACGGCGCTGCCGCTCTATGTCGGCTTCAACAGCCTGTCGCTCCTGAACAGCTATACGGCTCTCGTCGCACCCTTCTCGATCTCGGTTTTCGCGATCTTCATGTTCCTGCAGTTCTTCCGTTCCATGCCCGACGATCTGATCCATGCCGCGCGTCTCGACGGCATGTCGGAACTCGGCATCGTCGCCCGCGTCATCGTGCCGAATGCCTGGCCTGCAGTCACCGCCTTCGCGATCTTCTCGGTCGTCGCGCACTGGAACGACCTCTACTGGCCGCTGATCGTCATTACCAAGCAGGAATATTTCACGCCGCCGCTGGGCCTCATGTATTTCCGCGCCGCCGAAGCCGGCGACGACTACGGCGCGCTCATGGCGGCAACCCTGATCATCACCATTCCCCTCGTCGCAGCATTCCTTCTCGCACAGAAGCGTTTCGTCGAGGGCATCACCATGACCGGTCTCAAAGGCTGACTGGTTCGAAATTCGAAAACGGAGAACGAGCGATGAAGCATATCACCCAGATTCTCGCCGCCGCGGCCATTTCCATGGTCGTTACGGTCCCGGCTTACGCCGAAACCACCCTGACGGTTCACTATCCCATGCCCGGCTTCTTCAAGAACGTGATGGACACGATCTCGAAGAAGTTCATGGAAGAAAACCCCGACATCAAGATCCAGTTCGCCGCTCCTTCGGCCACCTATGAGGAAGGCATTCAGACCATCCTGCGCCAGGCCGGCACCAGCGAAATGCCCGATGTCACCTTCATCGGCCTCAACCGCCTGCGCATGATGGACGAGCGCAACGTCGCCGTCGATCTCGGCCCCCTCGTCAAGAAAGAGGGCAACATGGCCGACCAGGGCTTCTCGGATACGATCCTGAAGCTCGCCCAGGTCAAGGGCAAGCAGGTCGGCCTCGCTTTTGCGACCTCGAACCCGATCATGTACTACAATGCCGATCTGGTGAAGGCCGCCGGCGGTAATCCGGACAACCCGCCGAAGACCTGGGACGAGGTCATCGCGCTCGCCGGCAAGATCAAGGCGCTCGGCAACGGCGTCGACGGCATGGACTTCCGCTGGCAGGGCGACGACTGGATGTTCTCCGCCCTCCTCTTCGGCGCCGGCGGCAAGATGCTGAGCGACGATGAAAGCAAGGTCGCCTTCAACGGTCCCGAGGGCCAGAAGGCCGTCGAGATGATCCAGCGCTTCGTCAAGGAAGGCGGCATGCCGGTCTTCACCAAGGCTGCAGGCGAACAGGCCTTCGCTGCCGGCAAGGTCGGCTTCGAATTCCAGACGACCGGCGCGCTCGTCAACACCATCAAGAATGTCGGCACCAAGTTCGACCTGCGCACCGCCAAGATCCCGCTGATCGACCCGGTCAACGGCCGTCTTCCCACGGGCGGCAACGCCGTCGTCATCCTGACCCATGATCCGGTCAAGGAAGAAGCCGCCTGGAAGTTTGCCAAGTTCGCCGCCGGCCCCTATGGCGCCTCCGTCGTCGTTCCCGGCACCGGCTATGTTCCGAACAACGAACTGGCAGCCAAGTCGGCCCAGTATCTCGGCGACTTCTACAAGAAGAACCCGCTCTTCCAGGCCGGCTTGAGCCAGATGCCGGTCATGATCCCCTGGTACGCCTTCCCGGGCGCTAACGGCGTCAAGGTCACGCAGACCATCGTCGACAACCTCTCGCGCATCGTTGATGGCTCGGCCGCACCGAAGGAAGCGCTTGACGACGCCGCTTCCGACGTCGGAGGCATGCTGCCGCGCAGCTGATCGACGGTTCACTCGTGAAATATTGCGCCGCCTCTCATCAAGAGGCGGCGTTTCCATTCGCAGACTGGCGTCAGGATTGCCGGGTGAGATTGCGCACCGTGCCACCCGCACGCATCCGATAAGGCACGGTCAGATGACGCGGCGGCGCGGCATTTTCCGCCATGTCGAGCAGCAGCGAGGCCGCTGCCGCTCCCATCGTCCCATCCGGAATTTCCACGGTCGTCAGGGGAACCTCCCCCAGAAAGCCGAGAGAAATCCCATCAAAACCCGCGACCGAAATATCGCGCGGGATCGAAAGGCCCTGGCGCCGAAGTGCGCCCATGACACCGAGCGCCAGAAGATCGTTGGAAGCGATGATCGCGGTCGGGCCGAACCGCGAAACCGCATCTGAAAGATCGAGCTGTTCGAGGCTGTTCACGAAGGAAATTTCGAGTGCATCGAGAGGCTGTTGCCCCGCCGCTTCCATGGCCCTGATATAACCGAGATAGCGCAGCTTCGCCCGATCCGATGCCGAAAAATGGCCCGATATGAACAGGATGCGGCGGTGCCCCCTGCACAGCAGATGATCGGTCAGATCCCGGCCCGCGCCGAAATTGTCGGTCGCGACTGCGGCGGTGAAGCGGCTGGTCGGCAGGTTGCCGAGCAATACGGTCGGCGGCAGGGCGGATGGCAGAACCAGGCTTCGTTCGGGATCGCAGAGCGTCAGGATAAGACCGGTCGGCTGCTGCTGCAGGAGAGAGGCGACGGCATCGGCCTCCTGCGCCGGATCGTAGTTCGACTGCGCGATCAGCACGCTATGCCCGGCATGAAGGGCTCGGTTCTGAATGCTGGAAAGGGAAGCTGCGAAAACCGGATTGGTGATGCTCGGAATGAGAACGCCGATTGCCGGCCGGCCGTTGCCGGTGCGCCCACCCGCCCGGTAGCCAAGTTCCGCCGCCGCCCGGCGCACGCGCCGCACCATCTCGTCGCTGACCGGACCGGTGCGATTCATGACCCGGCTGGCGGTCGCAACCGAACAACCCGCACGAAAGGCAATCTGCTGGAGCGTCGACATGATATCAAGCACCTCCGGCTTCGGATTTTCAGTCCATATTGATAGAGCCCCTAAGAATTACGGGGATTTATATCAGATCGATGACAGTTATTTGACGCCGCTCGCCGCTCCCGCGACATCGCCACCCTTGATCTTTGCTGCAGCGCAACAGATGTTCAGTATGATCTCAGTGGCGAATGATGCTGTCATCAACCGATGCCATGATTGCCGTGCTGTGATCCGCAGATCCGCTCCCTCCTCGAAAGGATGCTCTCATGTCAGAAGCAGAAGCACGGACGCCTGCCACCACTACCGACAAGATTGAAAGACTGTTTTTCCTCGATATCAACGACGGACGAATCCTCTCCTCCGCCATCGACGGCACCGATCTCAAGCTCATCGTCCAGCGGCAAGGCCGCAGCCCCGACGGCATTCTCGTCGACAGCGAGAACGGCTGGATCTACTGGACGGAGATGGGCAACGACTACAACGCCCATGACGGCTCCATCGAGCGGATGGACCTCGACGGCGGCAACCACATCACGCTGGTTCCGCCGGGCAGCACGCTGGTCACGCCGAAGCAGATCCAGCTCGATCGCGACAACGGCAAGCTCTACTGGTGCGACCGCGAAGGTATGCGCGTCATGCGCGCCAATATCGACGGCAGCGACATCGAAACCCTCGTCCAGAACGGCGATAGCCCCGAAGACAGCGCCGATATCGAGCGCTGGTGCGTCGGCATCGCGCTCGACCTGCCGCTCGGCCAGATCTATTGGACCCAGAAGGGACCGCCGGATGCCGGCCTCGGCCGCATCTTCCGCGCCAGCATCAATATCCCGGAAGGAGAAACCGCAACAAGCCGCAGCGACATCGAAACTCTGCTCGACAAGCTGCCGGAACCGATCGATCTCGAGCTGGATCTTGCCACCCGTACGATTTATTGGACCGATCGCGGCAATCTTCCGCATGGCAATACCGTCAACCGCGCGGAGATGGACGATATCGCGACGACGTCCGAAGTCGTCCTCGAAGGTCTGGACGAAGGTATCGGCCTCTCGCTCGATCTTCCGAACAACCGCATGTTCTTCACCGACATCGGCGGCAATCTCTATTCCGCAAGCCTCGACGGTTCAGGCGAGCGCGAACTGCTGCACCATGCCGGCTCCTTTACGGGGATTGTTTACGCGGAGGTTTGAGGTTTCCAATTGACTTTAAGTCGTGGAATTGCCCCTCACCCTAGCCCTCTCCCCGCACGCGGGGCGAGGGAATGACCTCTGTTCTCTCGCATGAGAAGGCGGGTGGAAGGAAGGCTGCGGGTGCGTCTATCCCCTTCTCCCCGTCAAAACGGGGAGAAGGTGGCCGACAGGCCGGATGAGGGGCTCCTCAGTGATCAGTTACCCTTGCGCACGCCATCCAGCAGATGCGGCAGCCCCTTGACGCCCTCATCCCGCAGCTCCGCCGGCAGCAGACCTTCCGGGAGATCCTGATAGGAAACCGGACGCAGGAAGCGGCGGATGGCAAGCGTGCCGACCGAGGTGGTGCGGCTGTCCGAGGTCGCTGGGAAAGGTCCGCCATGCACCATGGCGTGGCTGACCTCGACGCCGGTCGGCCAGCCATTGGCGAGGATGCGCCCGGCCTTTCGTTCCAGCACCGACACCAGCTTGGCGGCCGTCGCATAGTCATCTGCTTCGATCTGCAGCGTCGCGGTCAGCTGGCCCTCGAGCTTTTCCGCAACGGCAATCATCTGGTCGATATCCTTGCAGCGTACGAGAAGGCTTGCCGCGCCGAAGACTTCGTGGCCCAGACGCTCGTCGGCCAGGAATTCCTCCGCCTCTGTCTCGAAGAAGATGCCAGGGCTCCGGTTGACGCCTTCGGCCGGCGCGCCGTGAGCGACGGTCTTCACCGCCTCATGTTCCGCCAATGCCGCAACGCCCTTGTCGAAGGCCGCGTGAATGCCTGGTGTCAGCATCGGCGCCGGCGCGCGGCCGGTCAGGGCGTTGCTGGCAGCCTGGACGAAGCGGTCGAGATCCGGGCTTTCGATTGCGAAAAGCAGGCCCGGATTGGTGCAGAACTGGCCGGCACCGAGCGTCAGGGAATCGATAAAGCCCGTGCCGATCGCCTCGGCCCGTGCTGCGAGTGCTGCCGGGAACAGGAAAACGGGGTTGACGCTGCTCATCTCGGCATAGACCGGGATAGGCTCAGGCCGGGCCGCGGCAATGGCGCCAAGTGCCATGCCGCCGCCGCGCGAGCCGGTGAAGCCGACGGCCTTGATGCGGGGATCACGCACCAGCGCAGCACCGGTTTCGTTCGCGCCGGTCAGCAGCGAAAAAGTACCTTCCGGCAGGCCGCAAGCGACCACGGCGGCGCGGATGGCGCGGCCGACAAGCTCGCCCGTACCCGGATGGGCGAGATGCCCCTTGACGACGACCGGGCAGCCGGCGGCAAGTGCCGAAGCCGTATCACCGCCGGCAACCGAGAAGGCGAGCGGGAAATTGCTGGCGCCGAAAACGGCGACCGGGCCGAGCGGGATCTGGCGCAGGCGCAGGTCGGACCGCGGCAGCGGCTTGCGCTCCGGCAAGGCAGGATCGACGCGCAGATCGAGCCACTCGCCCGAGCGGACCACCTGGGCAAACAGCCGCAGCTGGCTGACGGTGCGGGCGCGTTCGCCCTGCAGGCGTGCCGCCGGCAAGCCGGTCTCTTCCATCGCGCGTTCGATCAGCGCTTCGCCAATCTCCATGATGTTGTCGGCAATCTTTTCAAGGAATGCCGCGCGCTGCTCGGGGCCTGTCGCCCGATAGGTATCGAACGCCTGAGCGGCCAATTCACAGGCCCTGGCCACATCGGCCTCGCCGGCAATCGCAAAAGCCGGCTCCAGATTTGCGTTGGTCGCCGGGTTGACGGCGCGCGCGGTTCTGTTTCCGCCTGTGGAATCTGAGCCGATCAGCAGATCGCCGCGAATCTCGAAAGACTGTGTCATGGGTATTCCTTGATGATGTCGGAGCGCGAAGCTCTGCGCTCTCTAAGGCAAATAGCAGGATGGGATGACAGATATAAGATGATAATCGTCATCTAATTATCAAGGTACACGCCCTGAGATCAAGGCGTCAGCGCCAATTAGTCATACTTTATCTGCATATGGCGCTGCGGCCACTTTCGTGCCAATTTAGCCGCCATCCGAAAGACCGAGTGCGGCCAAGCCCCTATGTCCATTGCACTTCTTGGTGATCCGATCGTCCAGTTCTGCCTTCTGGTCGTCGTCGGCACGTTCGTCAGCCGCGTCATGCTGCGTCATCGGCGCGCAGGCCGCCTGATCGGGCAGATGATCTTCTTCGTCTGCCTGACCGTGCTCTTGCTCTATCACGGCATCGTTCCCTATGAGCCAAGCCCGCCGCAGGACTCGGTGACGCTGCGCACCTTTACGGGCTTTGCCAAGATCGTCTGGTGGGTCAACGGCGCCTGGATGCTGATTGCCTTCGTGCGGCTGTTCCTGATCTTCGAACGCAAGCCGCGCGAGGGCCGGCTGCTGCAGGATCTGATCGTCGGCATTATCTATCTCGGCGCCATTCTTTCCATCGTCGGCGATGTTTTCAGTGTTCCGATCGGCACGCTGATCGCGACATCGGGCGTCTTCGCCATCATTCTCGGTCTCGCCTTGCAGAGCACCTTGAGCGATGTCTTTTCCGGCATCGCACTCAATCTTGGCCGCCCCTATTCCGTTGGCGACTGGATCGTCCTCGAAAATGACATTCAGGGCCGCGTCGTCGAAACCAATTGGCGCGCCACGCAACTGCTGAGCGGCACCAACGATCTGGTGGTTATTCCAAACAGCATTCTTGCCAAGACGCGGCTGACCAATCTTTCCTCGCCCGATGAGAGCCATGGCGCCACCGTCACCGTTCGGATTCAGCCGACCGCTCTGCCGCGCATCATCGCGGATGTGATGCAGAACGTGTTGATCAGCTGCAATTCGATCCAGAAGAACCCTGAACCCAGCGTCGCGATCAATTCCATCGATGGGCAGGCAATCGAACTGCAGCTGTCTTTTCGCGTGCGCGATATGTCGCTGACACAAGCCGCAAAGAACGAGATCTATGATCTGCTATTTCGCCACACCAAGGCGGCAGGTTTGAAATTTGCCGATCCCCCCGGCACGATCATGTTTCCGATGGAGCGAAAGACGGATGCGCCCGATGATAAGCAACACGCCCCCGGAACCCCATGGCGGCTTGTCAGCAATATCCCGCTGTTTTCTTCGCTGACCGAAGATGAAAAGGAACATCTGGCATCGCATATGCAGCGCCGGACCTATCGCAAGGATGCCGTCATCGCCGAACAGGATGCCCGCATGCGGGCGCTCACGATCGTCCGCTCGGGCGTGGTCAGCATCACCCGCCGCGAAGGGCATCGTCAGATCGAGCTGACGCGCCTTGCGCCGGGGGATTATTTCGGTGAGAACGGGCTGCTAATGGGATCGGGCGAAGTCGGGACCGTCCGCGCCCTCACCTTCGTCGTCACCTACGAGATCGGCGAGGAATGTCTGGCGCCGCTGCTGCACGACCGGCCGACGCTTGCCGAAGAACTCGGCGCTATCCTGGCAAAACGCATAGAGGCGGAGCAGCATCTGTTCGCCAATGCCGATATGCTCGTCCATGGCGCCCACGTGAGCTCGCTAAGCTCTCGCATCAAGCATCTCTTTCAGCTGCAACAGCACGATTAGAGTATTTCCGCTTTTCTTCGAATCGCGAAAAACGCTCTTTGCTTTCATTCCGCCGCAGGGCGCGAAATGCCCGGCATCATCGCCGCGCCGGAGCTTGAAAGCATCAAGCCCAATATGAGACGACCTTCATCGAGAAGTGCCATTGCCTCCTTTCATCAAGGCCGGCTCCGTCAGTTCGATTGCGCCGCCGGCGCTGCCTTAATTACCTGCCCAGCGTAAAATGCCTTGGCATCCGTCGTGAACTGTTCGCGCGACGCCGGCCGTGTGTAGAACATATGGCCGCCGCGATAGAGCTTCATTGCCATGCGATCGGCAAAGGCCCGCGGCATGTGATCGAGCACATATTTGTTGACGCCGAAGGGAATGACGAGGTCGCTGTATCCCTGCCCTACCATCAGCCGGAAGGATGGCGAGAGCGACAGCAGTTCCTTGAGATCGTCGGTGGCGCCAGCGGTCCCGCGCGAGCCGCCATTGTGCCCACCCCATTTCCACTCCCTGTTCACCGATGCTGACAGCAGCGTATAGGTCATGTCGGTATGGAAGCCCAGCTCATCACGGGCATAGCTCGAGAAGGCGCCGCCATAGGCGCGGACGAACCCATCCAGAACCGGATCGCCGCCATGCTCGGCCTCCGACTGCGGATAGGGATCCGGCGCAAGGAAGGAGGCATCATAGGCGCTCGCCACGTCGGCACCGCCGCCGTCGGAATGCTTGCGATAGACCTCACTGAGAAAACCCTGATTTTTGGCAACGACATCCTCCGGAATGCCGGTCAGCGACGCCACACGGCCATAGAAGGCACGACCGGCATCGCCTGAAGGCGGCGGCCCGGCGAGAGTAGGCAGATATTCGTTGAAGGCGAAAGCCTGGGCATCCTGCACCGCCTTCTCGCTGAATGCATTTTTCCGTTCCAGTTCGGCGGCAGCCAAGGAAGGAAGCTCCAGCGCGGCACCGAGCGCATCCTCGCCGCCGCCGAAGACGAACCGTCCCTCCAGCAGCGGCGAGAGCATGACGATGCCGGAGATCAGGATGCCCTGATCCTCGCGCAGGCTGCTGGCAACCTTGACTGCGCGAAATCCGCCATAGCTCTCGCCGAGAATATATTTCGGCGATGCCGCCCGGCTGTTGTGGGCCACATAAAGGGCGATCGCCTTGGCCAGGCTTTCGGCATCGCCGCTTACGCTATAGAAATCATTCTGATCGTCCGTCTTCGCGGTGCGGCTCCAGCCGGTGCCAATCGGATCGATCAAGACGAGATCGGTGAATTCGAGCCAGCTTTGCGGGTTGTCAACCAGCGTGGCATTGGCGCCGTCGCGCCCGCCCGCGCCGAAATCGACGATGCGCGGACCGACAAGCCCAAGATTGAGGAAGGCTGATGCTGCACCCGGCCCGCCGTTGAACACGAAAGTCAAAGGCCGGTTGGCATCCCGGTTCTTGGCGACATAGGCCGTATAGAAGATGGCGGCGCTGCGCTGACCATCCTGACCGAAGAGATCGAGCGTTCCTGCCGTCGCCGTATAGGGCATGGTCTTGCCGTCGGCATTCAGCACATGATCGCTTACCGCATCGGGCGGCAGAAGCGAGAGCACGCCACCGCCATTGGCAGCTGCCCCATGGCCTTGCTCGGGCGGTGCGGCTCCAGCCGGTGCCGACATCAGCGAAAGAGCCAGCACCAGGCCGGGAACCATCTGGCGAAAAGACATGAAATCGCATCCTCCAAGGGATTATCGCATAGACGTCATTACAGGCGATACTATATCACAGAAGGCGAGTGTCGCCCGAAATCCCTGACACTTTCCGGCATAGCGCTCTATCCAATCGGCGATGGGTTAGAATTTGATCCTGTCGATGCTGGTGAGCGTCGTCTTCTGCGCGACGCCGGGCGCATTGACCATATGCCAGGCTACATATTGCTCGCCGTAGAGCTCGGTGGACGACATGCCATCGACGGGCAGAATTATGCTCATGCCGTTGAGCGCCGCGTCTGTGGCCGTATCGAGCACCGCGCCCTCCGAGGCCGTACCGGTGACGATGACGGTCTTGATGCCCTTGTCCGAGAGAATGCTGCGCAGATTGGTCCCGATGAACTTGTCCGGCCCGGATTTGACGATCGGCTCGCTCGCCAAAGGTGCCAGCGCGGTTGCGATATCCGGCGCCTGACCGGCGCCCGCCAGGCTGAAAACGACAAGCATCTCTTTGGCCCGCGCCTGATCGAGCAGGGTCTTCACTTTGGGAACGGATGCCAGGCAGCGCGGCTTGGTCTTCACGTTGCACGGCCCCTTGCTCGGGTCCTGCGCGCCGTTGAAATCGAGGATCAGCAGCGCCGTCGTCTTCGGATCGATCGTGACAGATTTCAGCGCGGGCGGCGCCGGCGGCTTCACGTTGTGCCACTCGTCGATGATGGTCTGCGCTGCGGCCGACGAGGCCAGCGCAAGGCTGAAGGCCGCTGCAAGAACTGCGAAACTCCCGAAGAAAGCAAAAGCCGCTTTCCGCCTCACACCGCTTATCTCGCTGATGAAGCTCCTCTCCTGCATCGACGTTCCCTTCGGTTGACCGTTGTGCAAAAGAGATAGGCTAGAAACCGTGACGGGGTAACGAAACTCTTCGTGATAACGATGGGCGGCGCGCAGCTGCTTCGCCATGTGCCGGTAAATTCCGCCGCCTATGTCGCCGCCTCGTCTATCGGCACTTCGGCGCTTCCATCGCCACGAAGCTTGCCAAGCACCCTCTGTAAAGCCTGCTTGAGCCCTTCGATCTCCTGCGACCCGGCAATGTCGGACCAGCGCTCGTCCACAAGGCGGCCTGTTGCCGCCGCGATCGGCCGCACGCCTTTTCCACGCTCGGTCAGAAAGACCAGCCTACCACGCCGATCGTTGGGGTCCGGCCGGCGCTCGACATAACCGAGGCGCTCCAGCTCCTCCACCGCTTGCGTCATCGTCTGCTTGCGGACATGGGCAAGGCGGGTGAGTTCGCTCACCTGAATTCCCTCCGGGCGCATGAAGGTGAACACGTTGGCGTGCGGCGGACGGATATCGCCATAGCCGGCCTCTTCAAGCGCGGCTTCGACATCCTGTGTCCAGTGTTGATGCACGAGCCGCAGCAGCAGGCCCAGGGAGAGACGAGTGGGAGCGCAATTTTCCATGGATATAGACAGGCACCTGACTATCGTGATAATAGACAGGTACCTTACCATCTTATTTCTCGAGAGGATACCCACATGCCCTCGCTCGATGTACTGGACTCGACGATCTTCTATGAGGATGCCGGAACGGGAACACCCTTCGTCTTCCTGCATGGCAATCCGACCTCATCCTACCTTTGGCGGCATATCATCCCGGCCATTGCCGTACCTGCCCGCCGTCTGGCCCCCGATCTCATTGGCATGGGCCAGTCCGGCAAGCCCGATATCGCCTATTCATTTGACGACCACGCGCGCTATCTCGACGCCTGGTTCGATAAACTCGCGCTCGATGATGTCGTATTGATCGGCCACGACTGGGGCGGCGCCCTCGCCTTCGACTGGGCGGCCCGGCATCCGGAACGCGTGCGCGGCATTGCCGTCATGGAAACGATCATCAGGCCTTTGACCTGGAACGACATGCCGAATGCGCGCGCCCGCTACGAGCTGCTGCGCTCGCCGGGCACGGGCGAAGCGAAGGTTCTGGACGAGAATTTCTTCATCGAGCAGGCATTGAAAGCCACGATCCTGAATGGTTTGAGCGCCGAGGATCATGCCGTCTATCGCGCCCCCTACGCCACACGCGAAAGCCGCAGGCCGCTGCTTGCCTGGCCGCGCGCCATGCCGATCGAAGGCGAGCCCGCCGAGGTCGCCGCGCGCATCGAAACCTATGACGCCTGGCTTGCCCGCAGCGAAGATATCCCGAAACTGCTGCTGACTTTCGACGGTCCGGCGGAGACGCTACTGGTCGGCGAAGCGATGATCGACTGGTGCCGCGAGAATATTGCCGGATTGGAGATCGAAAACTGCGGGCCGGCAAGGCACATCGCACCGGAAGATCAGCCCGAAGCGATTGCAGCGGCCATCTCCAGCTGGGCCGCGCGTCACACTCTGTCTTGCTGAAAGCCGATCTTCGCGACAAGAAAGGCCCACCATCGCTCGATGGCAGACAATGGGGGATAATCCATCGTTGACAAAAACCGGTCAGGCCATAATCTGCGCCTAAGCCTTTGCGATTGCCCAATTTTCTTTGGAGATCAGGATCATGCCGGCACATTGCATGAGACGACTGGTTCTGGCAGGCATTATCCTCGGCATATCCGCCTGTATGGCCGCCGCCGCGCAGACGCTGGATCTCATCGCCCAGAAAGGCACGATCCGCATCGGCTATATCAGCGATGAAGCCCCCTTCTCCTTCAAGAAGAAAGACGGCAACCCGACGGGGTATGCCATCGACCTTTGCGGCAAGATCGCCGATGCCGTCGGGCACAAAATCACCAACCTCAAGCGCGATTATGTCGAAACCACGCTTGCCGATGGCTTCGACGCGATAAAAGGCGGCCAGATCGATCTTCTCTGCGGCGCCCTGACCATCAATCTCGGCCGGCGCCAAAGCGTCGATTTCTCGCAGCCGATCTTCATCACCGGCGCCAGCGCCCTGCTGCGCAAGGATTCGCCCGATTATCTGGTGGCTTTGTTTCTCGACAAGCGGTTGGCACAGGTTTCCGCCAAGGCGGCGCCCGCGACGAGCACGATCGGCGTTCGTGCCGACACGACAACCGGCGCGACGCTGCGCGAAGCGCTGGGCTCCGACGTGCCGAAGACGCGCATCGCCGATTTCGCCACGCATCAGGACGGCCTGATTGCGCTCGAAAACCACAAGATCGACGCCTATTTCGCCGATCGCGCGCTGCTCTTCGATCTCGCGTCGCATGCCCACAATCCATCCGCGCTCGCCATCGGCAACCGCCTCTTCACGCACGAACCCTACGGGATCGCGGTTCGGCAGGATGACTCAGCCTTTCGCCTGCTGGTCGATCAAACGCTGACGGAGACCTACCAGTCGGATGATTTCGCCAGGCTGCTGACCACCTATTTCGGCCAGGAAGGCCCGATCTTGCGTCGCGAAATCATGATGCAGTCGATCCCGCAATAAGGCACCGAGGAGATGCCGTCGCCTTTGCGACATGGCCATGAGCGGCTGTCGGCCCTGTGTCTCGATGAGAAACGGCCTTACGGTCGTCGTGCAAGCATCTTCAATATGTCGTAGACAGGCTCTGGTCGTCGTCGCACACGTCATAAAATCCGTTCTCAATATCAATCAGGGTCGCACGCAATGGCAGTATTTCCTCAAAAGGCGAAGGTCGTCATCATCGGGCTCGGCGGTATCGTCGGCGCATCGATCGCTCACCATCTGATCGAGCGCGGCTGGGACGATATTGTCGGCATCGACAAATCAGGCATCCCGACGGATATCGGCTCGACTGCCCATGCTTCCGACTTCTGCTACACGACCAGCCATGACTTCCTTTCCTGCTGGACGACACTCTATTCCATCGATTTCTACGACAAGCTCGGCCACTATGCCCGCGTCGGCGGCTTGGAAGTCGCCCGTGTCGGCGATGACGACCGCATGGCGGAAATCAAGCGCAAGGTCACCTCCGGCAAGGCCTTCGGCACGCGCGCCCGCCTGATCGAGCCTGCCGAGATCAAGGAAAAGTTCCCGCTGATCGAGGAAAGCATGGTTCAGGGCGGCATGTGGGATCCGGATGCCGGCCTCGTCATCCCCCGTTCCCAGACCGTTGCCGGCAAGTTGATCGACCAGGCCGAAAAGAGCGGCAAGCTGCAGTCCTTCGCCAATACGCCGGCTCAGTCGCTGATCGTCAAGGACGGCCGCATCACCGGCGTCGTCACCCATCGCGGCACGATCGAAGCCGAATATGTCATCGTCTGCGCCGGCCTCTGGGGCCGCCTGATCGCCGAAATGGTCGGCGAAGACCTGCCGGTCATGCCGGTCGACCACCCGCTGACCTTCTTCGGCCCCTATAATGAATTTGCCAATACCGGCAAGGAAATCGGCTTCCCGCTGATGCGCGATCAGGGCAACTCCGCCTATATGCGCGACACCGGCGATCCGAAGACGGCTGAAGGCGGCCAGATCGAATGGGGTTATTACGAAGAGAAGAACCCGCGCCTCTGCCATCCCCGCGATCTCCTCGAAAAGCATGAGGCTCGCCTCTCGCCTTCGCAGCGCGATCTCGACATGGAGCAGATCATCGAGCCGCTCGAACGCGCCATGGAGCTGACGCCGATCCTCGGCGAACTCGGCTACAATGAAGGCCATTCCTTCAACGGCCTGCTGCAGGTCACGACCGATGGCGGCCCTTCCGTCGGTGAAAGCCAGAAGGTCCGCGGCCTCTGGTATTGCGTCGCAATCTGGGTGAAGGACGGCCCCGGCTTCGGCAAGCTCGTCGCCGACTGGATGACCGATGGCCGCACGCCGATCGACCACAACAGGATCGATTACTCCCGCTTCTACCCGCATATGCTGGAAGAGAAGTTCATCGAAGGCCGCTGCACCGAGGCTGCGCAGAAGATCTACAATCCCGCTGTCCACCCGCGCGAACCCTATGCGACCGGCCGTAACATCCGCCGCTCGCCCTTCTACGAGCGGGAAAAAGAGCTCGGCGGCTATTTCATGGAGCTCGGCGGCTGGGAGCGCGCACATGGCTATGCCGCAAACGAGCACCTGCTCGCGAAATACGGCGATCGCATCCCGGTACGTGAAAGCGAATGGGACAATCGCCATTTCTGGCGCGTCTCCAATGCCGAGCACCTGGCGCTCAGCGAAGATTGCGGCATCATCAACCTCTCGCACTTCGCCATGTACGATATCGAGGGTCCCGACCATGTCGAGCTGCTGGAATGGCTCTGCGCGGCCAAGATCGGTGGCGACGCCAATATCGGCAAAGGCATCTACACCCACTTCCTCGACGACGAGGGCATGGTGCGCGCCGACTTCACGGTGATCCGCATGGCCGACCGCTGCCGCCTGATCGACGGCGCCGATGCCGGTCCGCGCGATTTCCACTATATGCGTCGCGTTGCCGAGGACAAGGGTTTCGACGTCACCATCACCGACGTCACCGAACGCTACGTCACGATCGGCATATGGGGACCGAACGCCCGCACCAACCTGCAGAAGGTGGTCGAGAACCCGGAAAGCCTCACGCACGAAAACTTCCCCTTCGCCGCAATCAAGCAGATCCGCATTGCCGGCAAGAACGTCACCGCGTTCCGCATCTCCTATGTCGGCGAACAGGGCTGGGAATTGCACATGGCCTATGGCGATGCGCTCGCCGTCTGGGATGCGCTGCGCTCGACGGGCGCCATCGCCGTCGGCGTCGAGACCTATGCCAACAGCCGCCGCATGGAAAAGAGCCTGCGGCTGCAGAATGCCGATCTTTTGACGGAATATAATCTGCTCGAAGCCGATCTTGCCCGCCCGAAGGTCAAGGAGGCCGATTTCCGCGGCAAGGCCAAGCATCTGGAATATCGCGCCCGCGAGCATCAGCCGGCCATGCTCTGCACACTCGTCATGACTGACAATATCGATGCGAACGGCGTAGCCCGCTATCCGGTCGGTATCCTGCCGGTCATGGATCCCGAGACCGGCGAAACCCTCGTCGACGAACTCGGCCGCCGCTCCTTCACCACCTCGATCGCCTACGGTCCGACCATAGGCAAGAACATCGCTTTGGCCTACCTCCCCTGGTCCTACGCCCAGGAAGGCCGCAAGCTGAAGGTGGAATATTTCGGCGAGACCTACCCGGTGGAAGTGGCCGGCGTCGGTTACAAGCCGCTTTACGACGCGGAGAACCTGAAGCCGAGAAGCTGATCGGTTCTTTTGTAGGATATTACATGCAACTCACTGCCCGTTTGGTTTTCAAGCGGGCAGTTTTGTATAGTGTCTATACTCGTTCGCAAACGATGCCGCGCATTTGGGAGCGGGATAAATCGGTTGGGGAAGTGTACCCATGAGCACTCAAGTCCCCCTGTGCGACGGCCCTTTGCTGGAGCGATAAAGTGCTGCAAGGATGGCTTGATTTGTTTACAGGCATTGAACCGTTTTCTGGGCTGACGGTTGTGGTTGTGGAGGTGATGGGCGGGGAGGTGTCATCGCGATTGAAGC
>NZ_JAUQTZ010000011.1:0-67959 GCF_059803845.1 Rhizobium sp. UFLA01-1127
GCCATTGTCGTCGGGCTGGCTGCTGGAAATGCTGAAATTGCCATGCTCATTGTCGAGTGCCGCATCGCCCTCTATGCGCCACGGTCCGGCAAGCGACCTCGCCGACATTTGAGCATTCAGATCGGCGACATGTCGCGTGCGGCCTGTTTGCTCGTCGATAAAGAGGATATCGCCGTCTTCGACATGAATGCTTTCGAGCACCACGGACTTAGCGGGAATTTCCGGCTGGCTGCCGCGCATCCAGTCCAGCGTGCCGTCCTTCAGCAGCCGCAGCCGCACCTTGGGTTTCGAGACGCGCATATCGAAGATCAACGCTTCGCCGGAAAGGAAAGGCGCAAGTTCGGCGTCCATGGAGAATTCGGCGATCTGCACCAGCGGCTTGCCATCAGGCTCTTGACCGACGCGGACATCGTGCAGCGTCACAGACGGAAACGGTAGAAGACGAGCATCGACGGTACCGTGAACGGTCACCTTCTTGCCGATGATGCGGCTCGCCTGATCTTCGAAATTCTTGCGAAAATCGGTCCAGTCTATGAAGAGCGGAGCGAGCAGCGCCACGAACAGCACCACCACGAGCAATCCACCCAGAAAAACCAGGACCCTACCTAACAACGCGTATCGTCTCCAATCTTCATTCCCGATATACGCATGTGTCGCCTGTCAGAGCGCATACACGGCATACCTTAGAATATGCACAGTTCTACCTGATCCCTGCCTGCCACAGCAGCTCTTTTTAAGAGGTATGCCACCCATCTAGCGCATACATGCAGCTTTTCATGACAAAAACCGGAAAAGAACGGCTGCAGCCTAGCGCTATTCGCGCATGTAGCAAGCCAAGATCATGAAAATATTCCATCTTTCAGTGTCTGCGGAATATTTTTCCGGGATTGAAAATGGCATCCGGATCGAGCGAATCCTTGATCTGACGCATCAGATCGACGGCGCCGCCGAGTTCCTGCTCCAGAAACGCCATCTTTCCCTGCCCTATGCCGTGCTCGCCGGTGCATGTGCCGTCCATGGCAAGCGCTCGGGCGTTGAGGCGGGCGACAAAATCCTCGACCATGGTGATCCCTTCCGGGGTCTTGTCGTCGAACAGGACAAGTACATGGAAATTGCCGTCGCCCGCATGGCCGACGATCGGCGCCAGCAGATCATGTGCCTCGATATCGGCTTGGGTTTCCGCAACGCATTCGGCAAGCCGCGAGATCGGTACGCAGACATCCGTCGACAGGGCAGCCAGTTCCGGCGCCAGTGCGCGGCAAGCCCAATAGGCGTCGTGGCGGGCCTTCCAGAGCTTGTTGCGCTCCTCCGCATTGCTTGTCCAAAGGAATTCGCCGCCACCGCATTCGGCCGCAATCTCGGCAAATTGCGCCGATTGCAGTGCGACGGTCTCATCGGTGCCGTGGAACTCGAGGAAAAGCGTAGGCTTCTCGTCATATGTCAGGCCTGAATAGCGATTGCAGGCCCGCATCTGCACGGTATCCAGCAATTCGATACGCGCAACGGGCACACCCATCTGGATCGTCATGATGACGGCATCGCAAGCCGCCTTGATATCCGCAAAGGCACAGGCGCCGCCGGCGATCTTCTGCGGAATGCCCTGCAGGCGCAGCGTGATCGAGGTCAGCACGCCGAGCGTGCCCTCGGCGCCGACGAAAAGCCGCGTCAAATCGTAACCGGCCGACGATTTCTTGGCGCGGCGGGCGGTACGGATTTCCTCGCCGTTGGCGGTCACCACGGTCACGGACAGCACATTGTCCTTCATCGTGCCATAACGCACGGCATTCGTGCCCGATGCACGCGTCGATGCCATGCCGCCGATCGAGGCATTGGCGCCCGGATCGATCGGAAAGAACAGGCCGGTGTCGCGCAGATAGGTATTGAGCTGTTCGCGCGTGACCCCAGGCTCTACCGTGCAATCGAGATCCTCCGCATTGACTTCGAGAATGCGGTTCATGCGGCTGAAATCGATGGAAATGCCGCCTTGCGGCGCATTGACCTGCCCTTCAAGCGAGGAACCCGTGCCGAAGGGAATGACCGGAACCTTGTGTTCGGCACATGCCTTGACGACAGTCCTCACATCCTCACTCGTTTCGGCAAAGACCACGCCGTCCGGCAGCTGCGATGGGATATAAGTGGTGGTATGGGCGTGCTGGGCGCGAAAACTTTCGCCGGTCTGGAAACGCTCGCCCAAAGCCTGTTTCAGAACACCGAGAACGGCTAATATCCCAGCCTCGTTGCGTGTTCCCGCCTTTGCATCAGCCAGAACCATAATCCGAATCTCCCATCGCGGCCATCGAAGGACGTTAACCCTTTGGTCGGTTCTATGGGACATCGGCGCGGCGCTGTCCAGTGATGAAAGTCGACCGCAGCTATCGCACCCTCTCACCTCTCAATCTTTGATCTGGATCGTTCTGGGCGACACAGCCTGACGAATTGCCCATTTTTTCAGCAGCGCGCGTCATAAAGCGATCATCGGCAACGAACATCCCCTAGGTCTGGATCGGCAATCGGCGGAGCACCGGCATTGCCGCGGCGACTGGCACGCGTCTTGCGTTTTGCCTTCCAGCTTTCACACAGCCCGATTGGAAGGATATTCGATGAAGCGCAGACAAATGCTCATGGCACTCGGCATCGCGATGCTGGCGATGGGGTCGGTTTCCACCCCACACGCAGCTCGGGCGGATGCCCTGAGCGACATAGCCTCCCGCGGCACGCTCCGCGTCGCCGTTCCGCAGGACTTCCCGCCCTTCGGCAGCGTCGGCACGGACATGGCGCCGATGGGCTATGATATCGACATGGCCAATCTGATCGGCGAAAAGCTTGGCGTGAAGACGGAGCTTGTTCCGGTCACCAGCGCCAACCGCATTCCCTATCTGCAGACGAACAAGGTCGATCTGGTGATCTCAAGCCTCGGCAAGAATCCGGATCGCGAAAAGGTCATCGATTTCTCCGACGCCTATGCGCCCTTCTTCAACGGCGTCTTCGGCCCCGGCGATGTGGCGGCGGCCAAGCCGGAAGACCTTTCCGGGAAAACGATCGGCGTCACCCGCGGCGCGATCGAGGATCTCGCGCTCACCAAGGTCGCGCCGCAGGACGCGACGATCAAGCGCTACGAGGACAATAACGGCACCATTTCGGCCTTCCTGTCCGGGCAGGTCCAGCTGGTTGCGACCGGCAACGTCGTCGCGGCGGCCATTCTCGCCAAGAACCCGCCGAAGAAACCCGAGATGAAATTCCTCATCACCAACTCCCCCTGCTTCATCGGCCTGAACAAGAACGAAGCGGCACTGCAGAAGAAAGTCGACGACATCATTGCTGCCGCCAAGGCGGACGGAACGCTGAACAAGATGTCGCAGAAGTGGCTGAGCGCCGACCTGCCGGCCGGCTTCTGATCAACGCGGGACCGATCGTACCGTCATTCGGCGGCGTGATCGGTCCAAGCGAGGCTTTCTCCCATGCGCTATCACTTCGATTTCGGCTGGCTCGCCGAATACTATCCCACGCTGATCAAAGGCGTTCTCGTCACGGTGGAGCTCACCCTAATCGGCGCTGTACTCGGCATCGTCCTCGGAATTGCCTGCGCCTGGGCGCGCGCGCTCGGACCGGGCTGGCTCAAACCCTTCGTCGCGGCCTATGTCGAGCTGATCCGCAACACGCCGTTTCTGATCCAGCTCTTCTTCATCTTCTTCGGCCTGCCCGGTATCGGCGTTCAGATGAACGAGATGACGGCTGCCAATCTCGCGATGATCATCAATCTCGGCGCCTATAGCTGCGAGATCATCCGCGCCGGCATCCAGGCGACGCCGCGCGGCCAGTTCGAAGCCGGCGCCAGCCTTGCCATGACCCGGTTCGAGACCTTCCGGCATGTCGTCCTCGTTCCGTCCCTGCAGCGCATCTGGCCGGCACTGTCATCGCAAGTCGTCATCGTGATGCTCGGCTCCTCGGTCGTCTCGCAGATCGCCGCCGAGGACCTGACCTTCGCGGCAAACTTCATCCAATCGCGCTCTTTCCGCGCCTTCGAAGCCTATTTCGTCTCCACGGCGATCTACCTCGTGCTGGCGATCCTGCTTCGGCAAGTGCTCGCGGCCGTGGGCAAGCTGATCTTTCCACGCAGGGTCCGCCAATGATCCAGTTCACCACTTGGGATATTCTGCGCGGCCTGCTTCTGGCAGCGCGCTGGACGATATTGCTGTCGCTCGTCTCCTTCGCCGGCGGCGCCATCGTCGGTGCGATCCTGCTGTTCCTGCGCATCGGAAAGGCCAAGGCCGGGCGCATCGCCGTCAGATATTTTGTGGAATTGTTCCAGGGCACGCCACTGCTGATGCAGCTCTTTCTGGCCTTCTTCGGCCTGGGGCTCTTCGGCATCGACGTGCCGGCCTGGCTCGCGGCCGGCGTCGCGCTCACCCTCTGGTCATCAGCCTTTCTGACCGAAATCTGGCGCGGCTGCGTCGAGGCTGTAGCCAAAGGCCAGTGGGAAGCATCGGCAAGTCTCGGCATGGGCTATCTGCAGCAGATGCGCTACGTCATCCTGCCCCAGGCGCTGCGCATCGCCGTGCCGCCGACGGTCGGTTTCTCCGTGCAGGTCGTCAAGGGCACGGCCCTGACCTCAATCATCGGCTTCGTCGAGCTATCGAAGGCCGGCACCGTCATCACCAACGCGACCTTCCAGCCATTCACCGTCTACGGCTTTGTCGCGCTCATCTATTTCGCCCTGTGCTGGCCGCTGTCGAAAAGCAGCCAGATCCTGGAGAGGAAGCTCAATGTCGCTCATCGAAATCACTGAAGTCCGCAAGAGCTTCGGCGCTAACGAAGTCCTGAAGGGCATCAACCTCGATGTCGAGCCCGGCGAAGTCATCGCCATCATCGGCAAGAGCGGTTCCGGAAAATCGACCCTGCTGCGCTGCATCAACGGGCTGGAGACGATCAATGACGGCTCGATCTCCGTCGCCGGCGCCCAGCTTCTGCCCGACGAGCTCCATCTGAAGACGCTCCGGCTGAAGGTCGGCATGATTTTCCAGCAGTTCAATCTCTTCCCGCATCTGAGCGCGGGACGCAACGTCATGCTCTCGCAGATGGTTGTCAAGAAGACCAGCAAGGGCGAAGCCGAGGCAATGGCGCGGCGCATGCTCGACCGTGTCGGCCTCGGACACAAGTTCGACGCCTATCCGGACGAGCTCTCCGGCGGGCAGCAGCAGCGCGTCGCCATCGCAAGAGCGCTCGCCATGCAGCCGATTGCGCTTCTCTGCGATGAAATCACCTCGGCGCTGGACCCGGAACTGGTTGCGGAAGTTCTCGCCGTCGTGCGCGAACTGGCAAGCGAAGGCATGACGCTGCTGATGGTGACCCACGAGATGAAATTCGCCCGGGACGTCTGCTCGCGCGTCGTCTTCATGCATCAGGGCCGCGTGCACGAAATCGGACCGCCCGGCGAAGTCTTTGCCAACCCGCAGACACCGGAACTCAGGCAGTTCCTCGGACTTCATTGAGAGCCCGCAGGCCCCGCTAACTGGCTCTCCGAACCATGGTGTTCCAGGCGCCCGGCGCCATGCCGAACGCCTTCTTGAAATGCCGGGTCAGATGGCTCTGATCGGCAAAGCCGGTTGCGGCGGCCACCTCCGCGATCGGCTCGCCGGCGCCGATCATCGCCTTTGCTTGCTGCAGACGCCGCATCAGCAGAAAGCGATGCGGGCTTGTGGCGAAGGCGGCACGGAAATGCCGCGCCAGCGCAAAGCGATCGAGGCCGGTGATGCGCTCCAGCTCCTGCGAACGCACCCCGTGCGTGACATGCGCCTCGAGATAGTCCCGCGCAGTCTTTACCTGCCCCCACGCAATGCTGCTCAAAGGCCGTTGCGGCAGACGGGCATGCTGGACAAGTCCGTCGGTGAGCCGCGAGACGAAATCATCGACAAAGAGCTCATCCAGCTCGCGATCGAGCTCGCCAAGCGCAGCCAGCAACAAGCCGGCGAGACGATTGTCTTCCACCACGGGGTTATCGACGAAAGGCAGGCCGACACGCGCCGCTTCAAGGCATTGAAACATCACCGATGGCTCCAGGTACAGCATGCGGTAGACAAGGCCGTCCTCGGTCGCCGCCCCGCCGTCATGCAGCTCGTCCGGATGAAGAATGATCACCCTCCCCGGCAGGCTGTAACGCTGTTCGCCGCGATAGCGGAACGTCTGTACGCCCCGTATGGTGACGCCGAGCGCATAGGTGTCGTGCCGGTGCAGCTCGAAGGCATCGCCGCGAAACTGCGCCTGAATGCGCTCGATGCCCGGATAGGCCGGTGCGGACAGGATACGGTTGGCCTCCGGCGTCACGCACAAACGTTCAAGACCCTCGAAGATCTGTCCGGCTACATCCTCGTGCAATGTCCCATTTCCAGACTGCATGAAAGTGACCATCGATGTTCGACACCAAAATCGCGATCGTTCTGCGAAACGACCTTCAATCCTGGCAAAAGCTGAATGTGACGGCCTTCCTGTCGACAGGCATAGCCGGACAACATCCCGATATCATCGGAGAAGCCTATCGCGACCGCACCGGCAACGTCTACAATGCTTTGTCGATCCAGCCCATCATCGTGCTCTCGGCCGACAAGGAGAGCATCGCCGCCATCCACCGCCGCTCGCTGGAGCGTGGTGTCATTTCCTCCATCTTCATCGAGGAAATGTTTTCAACCGGCCACGATGTGGCCAACCGCGCCGTCTTCTCCGAATTCGCGCCCGGAGACGCCAAAGTCGTCGGCATCGCCTTGCGCGCCGACAAGAAAATCGTCGACAAGATCACCAAGGGCGCAAGCATGCATGCGTGATCGGAAGCATAAAAAAACGGCCGGATCGTGAGACCCGGCCGTTTTTGATGAGAAGACTTAACCGTTCTGCGTGATCGGCGCGATCTGGATCTCGACGCGGCGGTTCTGCGCGCGGCCAGCCTCGCTCGCATTCGATGCGACCGGCTGCGACGGGCCGAAGCCGATGGCCGACATGCGGCGCTGATCGATACCCTGGCTGCCCAGGTAGGAGGCAACCGATCCGGCGCGGCGTTCGGACAGATCCTGGTTATGCTGAAGGCTGCCGGTCGAATCCGTATGGCCGTTGACGTCGATCAGCGTACGGTTGAATTTGCGCAGAACGATCGCGACGGAATTCAGCGTCGGGAAGAATTCCGGCTTGATCGCATCCTGGTCGATGTCGAAGGTGATCGCCGAAGGCATGTTCAGGATGATGCGGTCGCCGACGCGGGTCACCGAAACGCCAGTGCCCTGCAGTTGCGCACGCAGCTCGGATTCCTGCTGGTCCATGTAATTGCCGATGCCGGCACCCGCGAGCGCCCCGACGCCGGCGCCGATCAGCGCGGCATTGCGGCGCGAAGCCGGCGAATGACCGATCAGAAGACCGGCAACGGCGCCGACGCCGGCACCGATCGCCGCACCGCCTGCGGTATTCGATACCTTCTGCTCACCCGTGTAAGGGTCGGTGGTCGTGCAGGCGTTCAAAAAGGCTGCCGCTAGGGCAAGAATGGCAATTTTCTTGATCATAGAATCGTCGCTCTCCGGTTCGATGGCCGCAGCAGATATGAAGCATTGCGGCAATATCATGAAGAGAAATCTTATCCGCGCCTTTGTTCCCTGTGCATATCGCGCATATGAAGCTTTGACGACATGACGTCACATCCGGATGCGCGGGAGCCGTGCACCCGCCGCGGTCCCGATGCTTCGTCCTGCGCCGCCCTGCCTGCAATCAGAGGTTCTGGAAGAGCTGCAAAACCGTGTTGTAGCTCGCATTGGCGATCGCCAGGGATTGCAACCCGAGCTGCTGCTGGGTCTGCAGCGCCAGAACCTTGCTCGATTGCTGCTCCATATCGGCATCCACAAGCTTGCCGACGCCGCTGGTCAGCGAGTCGCTCAGATTTTTGGCAAACTCGGTCTGAAGATCGATGCGTGATTCGAGAGAGCCGAAAGCCGACCCGATCGTCTTGAGCTGGTTCAGCATCGCCGTCACGGTGTTGACCATGTCGACGATCGCACCCCGCGTCGTATTCGCATCAAGCGAGATTTCCACCTGTCCGTTCGTGTTGCCGTTCTTGCTGCCGAGCAGCACGTAGTTTTTCGCGGAACCGGCTTCGGTCGCAAAGGCCGTCGAGGTCAGCACGCCATACCCGCCGGTCCCGCTCGATTGATCGTCTATCAGATAGCGGGCATCGCGGGAGGTGATCGGGCCGGTTGTCGAGCTTGCGCCCGCATAGTTCAGCATGCCGATCGTGACGGTTCCGTTGCTGCCGCGGATCAGGGCACCTGGAATTTCATGCGGCGCGGTCGGATCTGCGCCGTTCCGTAGCACAGTCCAGTTGACGCCATTGAAGGTCGCCGACTCCGCCGTGCTGCGCAGCTGTTGCTTGAGTTCCGTGATCTCGTCGTTGAGCTTCGTCTTGTCGACGCTGGTTTCATAGGCGCTGACAAGCTTCGTCCTGATCTCGGTCACGACGTCGATCGCGCTGCTGACACCTGTGGAGGCGGTGCTGACCGTCGAGGCGGCAAGACCGAGCGCATCCTGAACCGCCGAAATCGCGCCGATGTCGGCATGCGTCAGCGTCGAGATTTTCCAGTATGTGGCATCGTCCTTGACTGTCTGCACCCGTAGCCCCGACGACATTTGCCGTTCGGCATTGCCCAATTTGGCCTGGGTGTCCCTCAGCACTTCCAACGCCGAATTCACGGAAGGGCTGACCCTGATGAAGGTCGAAAAAATACTCACGGCACACGAACTCCGGACGCAACGATACGCAACAAATACAAGGAAACATTGGAACCTTGCCGCGGGCGCTCATGCGCGCGGGCCGAGAGTGTCGGCAACAGGCAGCGAGGCAAAAACGACGCCTGCGCTCCAGCGGTCACATGTCGCCATGATTAGCAAACATGCTTAAGAAAGCGCTAAGCGAAATACATAATTCACCATAAATGACCGCAAAGCTGACAGCGAACTCGGCATGATCCTGCCGCCCATTCCGCTGCCAGCAGATTGGCGGGCAGCGGGCGCAGTGCCGCGTCCGATATCCCGTCATGCAGGCGCTGCTCTTGGCGCGTTTGTGGCCTTCCTACGACCGCAGCGCCTGTGAATGTGCGCTTTTTGTTCTAGTTTCGGCCCGTTTCTTTTGCCTTTCGGGGTAGAATCATTACATTGGGCCGCATGACCATTGGACATGACGATATTCCCTTCTTTGACGAGGAGCCGGAGCACATTGCACCGCGCCGCCCTGCGCCGGCAGCCGGCGGCATTGGCGGCGGTATTGCCGCTCGTGCCATGGCGGCGCGCGATAGCGGCCGCCGGCCCGATTATCTTTCGGGACTCAATCCCGAGCAGGCCGAAGCCGTGGAAACGCTTGACGGCCCCGTTCTGGTGCTTGCGGGTGCAGGCACCGGCAAGACGCGCGTGCTGACGACCCGCATCGCCCATATTCTCTCCACCAACCGCGCCTTTCCGAGTCAGATCCTCGCCGTGACTTTCACCAACAAAGCGGCACGCGAGATGAAGGAACGTATCGCGCTGCTCGTTGGCGGTGCGGTCGAAGGCATGCCCTGGCTCGGCACATTCCACTCGATCGGCGTCAAGCTGTTGCGCCGCCATGCCGAGCTGGTCGGCCTCACCTCCAGCTTCACCATTCTCGACACGGACGACGTCATCCGCCTGATCAAGCAACTGATCCAGGCGGAAGGGCTCGACGACAAGCGCTGGCCGGCCAAGCAGTTTGCCGGCATGATCGATACCTGGAAGAACAAGGGCCTCAGCCCCGCCGATATTCCGGAAGGCGATGCGCGCGCCTTTGCCAATGGCAAGGGCCGCGAGCTCTATGCCGCCTACCAGAACCGCCTGAAGACGCTGAACGCCTGCGACTTCGGCGATCTCCTGCTGCATCCGATCAATATGCTCAGGCAGAATCCCGATATCCTCAAGGATTATCACCAGCGCTTCCGCTACATCCTGGTCGACGAGTATCAGGACACCAACACGGCGCAGTACATGTGGCTTCGCCTGCTGGCACAGCGGCAGAAGGGCGAGCCGCAGAACGTCTGCTGCGTCGGCGACGACGACCAGTCGATCTATGGCTGGCGCGGCGCGGAGGTGGACAACATCCTGTGTTTCGAGAAGGATTTTCCAGGCGCCAGGGTCATCAAGCTCGAGCGCAACTATCGCTCCACCGAACATATTCTCGGTGCCGCCGCGCATCTGATCGCCCACAATGAGGGCCGGCTCGGCAAGACGCTGTTCACTGAACGCTCAGATCCGAACGACATCAAGGTGCAGGTGCATGCCTCCTGGGATTCCGAGGAAGAAGCCCGCGCGATCGGCGAAGAGATCGAGCAGCTGCAGCGCAACAAGCATAATCTCAACGACATCGCGATCCTCGTGCGCGCCTCCTTCCAGATGCGCGAATTCGAAGATCGCTTCGTCACGCTCGGCCTGAACTATCGCGTCGTCGGTGGCCCTCGCTTTTACGAGCGCCTCGAAATCCGCGATGCCATGGCTTATTTCCGCCTCGTCTGCCAGCCGGCGGACGATCTTGCCTTCGAGCGCATCATCAACACGCCGAAGCGCGGTCTCGGCGATACGACCGTCCGCGCCCTGCATGATTACGCCCGCGTGCGCGATATCCCGATGCTGGCGGCCGCCGCCGATATCATCGAGACGGACGAGATGAAGCCGAAGGCACGCAAAGCGCTGTTCGACGTCGTGCAGTCCTTCCGCCGCTGGCAGGGCCTGCTCGAAAATACGCCGCACACCGATCTTGCCGAACAGATTCTCGAAGAGTCCGGCTATACGGACATGTGGAAGAATGACAAATCGGCGGAAGCGCCGGGACGCTTGGAAAACCTGAAAGAACTCATCCGCTCCATGGATAGTTTCGAATCCATGCGCGGCTTCCTCGAACATGTCGCCCTCGTCATGGATGCCGAGCAGAACGAAAATCTCGACGCCGTCTCCATCATGACGCTGCACTCCGCCAAGGGCCTGGAATTCGACACCGTGTTCCTTCCCGGCTGGGAGGAAGGCCTGTTTCCGCATCAGCGCTCGCTCGACGAAAGCGGGCGCGCCGGACTCGAGGAAGAGCGCCGCCTCGCCTATGTCGGCATCACCCGCGCCAAGCGCCGCTGCCACATCTGGTTCGTCTCCAACCGCCGCATCCACGGCCTATGGCAATCCACAATCCCCTCCCGCTTCCTCGACGAACTGCCGGAAACGCATGTTCAGGTTGCCGAAGTCGAGCAATCCTATGGCGGATATGGCCGAGGCGGCTACGGCCAGTCGCGCTTCGACAAGGCCGATCCTTTCGCCAACACCTATTCCACACCGGGCTGGAAGCGTGCCCAGGCAAACCGCAATGACGCGACACGCGACAATTGGGGCAGCCGCTCCGGCCACGCCGTCGAGCGCATCGGCTACGGCGAAAGCGGCCCCAAGGTGCGCACCATCGACGGCGAACTGGTGGCCAAATCCACCTCCACCGAACCCTCAAAATTCGCCATCGGCGACCGCGTCTTCCACATCAAGTTCGGCAACGGCAATGTCTCCGAGATCGAGGGCAACAAGCTGACGATCGAATTCGACCGCGCCGGGCAGAAGCGCGTGTTGGATGGGTTTGTGGAGAGGGTGTGATTAGGAACCGACATATGACTGGATGACCGCTTGAATTTGCGCTTTGGCTTTAAAGATATCCGTAGTCTGCGTTATGTCGAATCGAGACCCAGCTTTTTCCGCATCGAAGATCGTTAGAAACTTGGTCTTCGAGTTAAAATGCAATCTGACGATTGGCTTACGATTATTGTCATCGAAATTAATGCCGCAGTAGGATTTCTGATCGCGCATCACAATTCGCGAGACATCTGCGAACTCCGCTCCGATCGCTCGCACTATATTAAACCCGTCGATCTCCTCTTGAGTCGTTTCAATGCCATCCCCATCGTCGTTGATTTGGGTGACCGAATCTACGTCCTTTATCGTCGGAATATTCACGTTCTCATTGAATGCCGCACTCAATTTCCTTTGAATTTTTTGACGAACAAGATCTTCAAAGGCACGCTTGATTATCGGTTTGAACTCAGCAACAACAGCTGCTGTTAGCTTGCCATCATGTATTTCCTTAGAGATGAGCCGCACGAATTCGTCATCAGGATCATTAAACTGTGCTTCTATACAGCCGATTGTCGCCTTCATTCGCTTTAGCGTGCTGGCGGAACTCTTAATATCTTCAATAGAAAACTTTTCTTTGTGGAATTTTTCTAACTCTTTCAGATCATTGTCATCGTAATCAAAAAGATCAAACTTAAAGAACGGGTTACTATCAAGCTTGTTCGGTGCATCAAGATCAGTGAAAAACCAGATTTGCACGCCATTTGTTAAAATCGCAATCGAGCAATCAGTGGTAGAAAAATACCGATAAAGTTGACTGTATTGAGCCTGCGAGAGATTCGCACTGACAGCCTTTGCCTCCAGAATAAATTCGATCCTGTCGTTTATTTTGACAGCATAATCGACTTTCTCTCCCTTTTTCAAACCGACATCGGCTGTAAACTCAGGAACAATCTGCGTTGGATCAAAAATATCAAAACCAAGAGTACGCAAAAATGGCATAACAAGCGCGTTCTTTGTCGCCTCTTCAGTAAGAGCAATATTTTGCGCAGCAATTGCGCGCTTCGATAGTTCAGCAACTTGTTCCTTGAACGACATAATTAGCCCCCAAATCGATCTCCAAGCAAACAATATTATATTCGCCGCCGGATGCAATCGATGCGAGTGCATATTTTTGATTGAGTTTAGCTTTAGCGACTCGCCCTGCCCCGTGAGCTAATATGCCGGGAAAAATCGCAGAACCACTGGTGTCGACAATGGAAAATCGACCTACTTGAAAAGACAAATCCCGATTAGCGGGACTTATGCTAGCAGCTTTGGTAACGCCTCACGCATCGCGATGCCGCGCATTACGTCTCCTATTTCTGGGGCGGCGCCATGATCGGCCGCTTCGTCGGTTCGCTGATCATGCGCCACATCGATGACGGCAAGGCGCTCGCCTTCAATGCTGGTGCGGTCATCATCCTGTTTGTGGTCACCGTGCTGACAACAGGCCACGCCGCCATGTGGTCCGTGCTGGCGATCGGCCTGTTCAACTCGATCATGTTCCCTACGATCTTCAGCCTGGCGCTTCATGGCCTCGGCAAATATACGAGCCAGGGTTCGGGCATCCTATGCCTCGCCATCGTCGGCGGCGCCATCCTGCCGATCATCCAGGGCGGCCTTGCCGACACCATCGGCATCCACCTCGCCTTCTTGATGCCGATCATCTGCTACCTCTACATCGCCTTCTATGGCCTCAAAGGCCACAAGCCTGCTTGAGACTGACATAGCCGTTGCGCCTCGCCGGATTTCCGGTGCGGCGCAAAGGGCTTGATCCCAAGCGCGCCGCTTGGCATCGTGCGGCGCAACAAACCGGAAGGACGGCCTCATGAAAGCGCTGCTGCTCATCGACATCCAGAATGGCTTCTGCCCTGGCGGCAATCTCCCTGTTCCCGAAGGAGATCTGGTGGTGCCTGTTGCCAACAGGCTGATCGACAGCGGCAGATACGACCTGATCGTTGCGTCACAGGACTGGCATCCAGCCGGCCACGGCAGCTTCGCCTCCTCCCATCCCGGCAAGAAGCCCTTTGAAATCGGCATGCTCTCGGGCAAGCCGCAGATGATGTGGCCAGACCATTGCGTGCAGAACAGCGAAGATGCCGAGTTTCACCCGGATCTCCACATCGGCGCCGTCGATTTCGTCCAGCAAAAGGGCCAGAACCCCGCAGTCGATAGCTATTCCGCCTTCCGCGACAACGACCAGGCAGCCCTCACCGGCCTTGCCGCCTATCTGCGCAGCAAGCATGTCACCGAGCTCGATCTGTGCGGACTGGCGACCGACTACTGCGTAAAATTCTCCGCCCTCGATGCCGTCGAAATGCTGCCTGGCGTCAGTGTGCGTTTTATCGAGGATGCGAGCCGAGGAATCGACCCTGCCGGCGTCAAGGCGGCGATTGACGACATGCGAGCCCGAGGCGTTACGGTGATCGGCAGCAAGGACGCACTTGCGTAAAATCGCGCAAGTCCAGCTAAACCTTCTCTAAACAAAATGATGCAAGCTGTATCCGATCAATGAAATATCGGGTTTTTCGCGTGCAATCTATTGTCATCAATGGGCGTTTTCTCGGCCAGCCCTTGTCCGGCGTGCAGCGCTTCGCGCGCGAGCTGACGCTGGCACTCGACCGAAAGATCTCCGCAGGCGACCTGCCCGCTTCGCTGAAAGGCGCGCGCTGGCGTCTGGCCGTACCGCGAAATACGCCCATCGATATCAGGCTCTCGGCAATAGAAATCGATAGTTTCGGTTCCGCGCCCGGTCATGTGTGGGAACAGACATCATTGCTTTCCCGCGCGCGCGGCAGCCGCCTGATCGGCTTCGGCGGCAGCGGCCCCCTTCTGCATCGCCGCCAGGCCGTCGTCATTCACGACGTGACGATCTTCCGCCATCCGCAATCCTTCAAGCGCAGCTACCGGCTGCTGCACGGTGCGCTCGGTACCGTGCTGACCCGCACCGCCAAGATCGGCACCGTTTCCGCATTCTCGCGGCAGGAGCTTTCCTCCGTTTTCCGGGTTCCCTCGGCCTGTATCGATGTCGTCTACAATGCCGTCGATCATTTCGCCGCTATCGAACCGGACGATACGGTCATGCAGCGGCTTGGCCTGAAGACGCAAAGCTTCTTCCTGCTTGTGGGAACCATGAAGCCCAACAAGAATCTTGCCTTCGCCATCCGCGCTTTCGAAACATTGAAGGCTGAAGATCAGAAGCTCGTGGTCGTCGGTGGCTCCGCGCCGACCGTCTTCAAATCGGACAACCAGCAATCCGCCGGCAGCCTGCTCTTCCCGGGCCGGCTCAGCGATGCGGAAATCGCCGCCCTGGAACGTCATGCCACCGCATTCATCTTCCCCAGCCTCTACGAGGGTTTCGGCATTCCGCCGCTGGAAGCGATGACTCAGGGCTGCCCGGTACTCGCAGCCGATATTCCCGCCGTGCGCGAAGCATCGGGCGATGCCGCGCTCTACTTCGATCCCCTCCGGCAGGATGAACTCGTTTCCGCAATGCGGCGGATTGCGACGGACGAGGCCTTGCGCCAGGATCTGCGCCGGCGCGGCCATGAGAACGTCGCCCGCTTCTCCTGGGACGACAGCGCCGACTGCGTGCTCTCTATTCTCGAGGATCTCTGAGAGACTTCAGGACCGGGCTTGTGGCCGGAACATGGTGATGAAGTAGCTGTAGAGGCCGAGCAGGCAGAAGAGCGCGCCACCGACAACTCCAACCAATACCGATATCCAGAGCGAATAGCCGAAACCTGCGGTCGCCAGCACGGGTACGACGAGACCAATGGCGGAAAAGACGACGGGCGGCCAGACGAAATCGAAGGCAAGGGACATCATGACCTTCACGCCGATCGCCAGCGCGCACAAGGTGCCGATCATGCCGCCGGCCATAAGGGCGGCATCGTTGTAAGAGCCTAGATACCCCCCAGCCAATACGCCGGCATTCAACAACGCGCAATCCACAACGGCGAGCATGAAGATAGCCAGCAACCGATGCTGCAGATGCGCCGGCGTCGGCAGCATGTTGAACGTCAGCGCCCGACATGCCGCAAGACCGATGACGAAAGGCGCTGCCGCAAGAAATCCATCGCGCAGGCTGACGGCAATAACGAACTCTCCGACAGGCTGCAGCAGTGCAAAAATACCGGCCGCCGTCATCAACGTGAGACCTGTCAGCAGCGAATAATACTCTCCAAGCTGCCTTCTGAAGACCGGCGTTGCTCCTTCGCGATCATAGGTCGAAACGACATCGGGATATTGGATCGCCTGCAGGGCGGAAACGATCAGCACGAATGGCCGCTGCAAGAGATCGAGCGCCAGCAATGCTCCGGCCGCCGGCCCTGCTCCGAGGATGGCGGTCAGGATCGATTTCAATCCCAATGGCGACAAAATGCCGATGACGGATGCCGAGGCGGCAACACTGCCGTAAACGAAATGCTTGCGCACCAGCTGCGGCTCGAAGGATGCTGCCTCGCGCAAGCTGTTGCGGGTCAGAAACGCGGCCAGGAGGCCATAAGCGACATAACCGGCCATGAGGCCGATGACGGTGCAAGTAAAGGTCGGAGCGACGGCGGCGCCCGCAAGCGTGCCGATTGCGAGAATGGTGGCGCGCGAACCCTGCAGCCGGGAGAAGATGCGAAACTCCTGACGGAAGCGAAGCATGGTGAGATGCAAGTCGCTGCCGCCCTGCAGGATGGCAACCAGGCCGCCAAGGATGGCAATCTCTGCCGATACCGAAAAAAGGATCGAAACCGAGGCAGCGACCATACAAACCGCTGCACATGCTGCAAATTCGATCGTCAGCGCCTTGCGCTCCAGAGCTTCGCTTCCGGGGCCGTGTCCGGGATAGAAACGGCTGCAGGCAAAGCGAATCCATTCGAAACAGAATATGGAGCCGAATTGACTGATGGAGATGAACAGCGAATAGGCGGCGTAATCCGCCGGCGTCAGCAGACGCGCCACCGCGATCAGCAGCCCGAAAGCCACTGCCGCCTGATAGAAATATGCAGCCAATGCCACGATCTTCGCCATGGCGGCAGCTAACAGCAAAAGATTGAGGAAAGCGCTAACCCCGACGGGATATTTATAGAACAGGCTCGAAAACGGGTGCCATCGGTGGCCGAGGGCGCTCCATGTGCTTATGCACAGGCAGCATTTGTCTGGAGATTTCCGATCGCGTCTGGTGGCTTACGGGCAAGACTGATGCGATGCTTGCATCGCGAGCTGATGCGCAGATGCTCTTGCCGCGAAGACAAGCGGCCTTGAATTGCCTTTTTGCACCGCACACGCTAGAAGACCCCGCAAAACTCAAGGGATGGAGGCGGGCGGCGTGGGAAGGCGTTGCTTGCCGAGGGAGTGCCACAATGGAGATCGTCCACACGATAGCTGCCCTGCGCGAATGGCTCGGCGCACAGCGCAAGGCAGGCAGGAGAATCGGCCTGGTGCCGACCATGGGCTATCTGCATGCCGGCCATATGGAACTGGTCTCCCGTGCAAAAGCCGAGAACGACATCGTCGTTACCTCTATTTTCGTCAATCCGCTGCAGTTCGGCGCCAATGAAGATCTGGCGAAATATCCCCGCGATCTCGAGCGCGACAGCGCCATGCTGCGCGACGCTGGCGTCGATTTTCTCTTCGCACCCGGTGTGACCGACATGTATCCGCGCCCGATGGAAACGGTGGTCGACGTGCCGAAGCTCGGTGCGGAGCTGGAAGGCGCTGTTCGCCCGGGCCACTTCGCCGGAGTTGCCACCGTCGTCACCAAGCTCTTCAACATCGTCCAGCCCGACAGCGCCTATTTCGGCGAAAAGGACTATCAGCAAGTGACGATCATCCGCCGCATGGTCGAGGATCTGGCCCAGCCTGTCCGGGTCGTGCCGGTGCCGACCGTTCGGGATGCGGATGGCCTGGCGCTCTCCTCGCGCAACGTCTATCTCTCGAAGGAAGAGCGGACCGCCGCCGCCATTGTCCCGAATACGCTTGCGGAAGCCGAAAGGCTCTATGCCCTGGGCGCCGACGATCCTTCCGCATTCGAGGAGGCGCTGCGGACCTTCATCGAAAAGGAGCCGCTTGCCACCGCCGAGGTCGCCGCCGTCCGCCACCCTGAGACACTGGAAACACTGACGAAACTGCAAGGCCAGCCGGTGCTCGTCGCCCTGTTCGTGCGCATCGGCACCACACGCCTGCTTGACAACCGGGTCATTGGACACAGATCGTCCGCCGATGAAAGGGCCGCATAAATGAGCACCGTCGGACACGTCAAGCGCAACACGCCCGCCGCCATCGCGGCCATGAAAGGCACGCGCCCCATCGTCAGCCTGACGGCCTATACGACGCCGATTGCCCGCCTGCTCGATCCGCATTGCGACCTGCTGCTGGTCGGCGATTCCCTCGGCATGGTGCTCTACGGCATGGAAACGACCGTCGGCGTCACGATGGAAATGATGATCGGCCACGGCCAGGCCGTCATGCGCGGCGCGAAACATGCCTGCGTCATCGTCGACATGCCCTTCGGGTCCTACCAGGAATCGAAGGAACAGGCGTTTCGCAATGCCGCGCGCATCCTGAAAGAAACCGGCTGCGACGGCGTGAAGCTGGAGGGCGGGGAGGAAATGCGAGAAACAGTCTCCTTCCTCACCTCCCGCGGTATTCCGGTCTTCGGCCATGTCGGGCTCATGCCGCAGCAGGTGAACACGACCGGCGGCTATCGTTCGCTTGGGCGCTCGGACAGTGAAGCCGACAAGATCCGGCGCGATGCGAAGGCGATCTCGGAGGCCGGAGCCTTCGCCATGGTGATCGAAGGCACGATCGAGCCGCTCGCCCGCGAGATTACCGCCGCAGTCGCCATCCCCACCGTCGGCATCGGCGCTTCTGCCGCCTGCGACGGGCAGATCCTCGTTTCCGACGACATGCTCGGCCTGTTCAACGATTTCAAGCCACGCTTCGTCAAGCATTTCGCAGAACTGGCGCCGGCGATTTCCAAAGCGGCGGCGTCCTATGCCGAAGAGGTGAAGGCCCGCACCTTCCCGGCCTTGGAGCATACGTTCCAGCCGAAGAAGTGACGGTCCATCAATCCTTGGCAGGTTCCTTTTCCAGCAGATAGATCGCCTCGCCGAAATCCTCCATCTTGCTCATCAATGCGGCATGGGCGTCGCGCAGGCCCTGATTGTAATAGTACGGCCCAATCTCCGCGGTGAAGAAATCGAGCAGGAATTCGGCCGGCAGCGTACCGAGCGTCTGATCCAGTTCATCGGCGAAATAGCGCTTGACGCGAGCGACCATGGCCGCCTTCTCCTCTTTCGCAAAGGTGATCTTCTTCATCTTCGCTATCTCCCATTTTGCGAGCGAGCCCAAAGCTCTGGATCAAGGAAATCAATTGATCCATCAAGGAAATTCAATTGCTGGCTCCAAAGGCACGGCTTACACCTCCCGCCATTGAACAGCGCGGCAACAAATGCGCAAGGGTGCAACTATCGTTGTTTCCATGCGTGATCCGCGTCCCCGATACTTTCTCCGAGGCAATGCGGGTTTTCCACAAAGGACAAAGCGGACCATGAGTCGCGCGGAATTTCTTGAAGGCTTGAAGGGTGGCATTCCCGTCGGCCTCGCTGCAGCGCCCTTCGGCGCACTCTTCGGCGCGCTGGCGCGCGATCAGGGCATGTCCCTTGGCGAGCTGACCCTGATGAGCGGCACCGTCTATGCCGGCGCCAGCCAGATGGTGGGCATCGACCTCTTCGGCCATAATGTTCAGGCTTGGCTTATCGTGCTATCGATTCTCGCCGTGAACTTTCGCCATGTTCTCTATTCCGCGGCGATCGCGCGCTATATCAGGCACTTTTCCGCGGTGCAGAAGTTCTTTACCTTCTTCCTGCTGGTCGATCCGCAATTTGCTGAGACGATCAAGCGTCACGAAAGCGGCAAGCCCGTAACCTTCTCCTGGTACATCGGCTTTGCGGCGGTGATCTATATTCCCTGGGTGGTGGTGAGCCTGATCGGCGGTCTTCTCGGCAGTTTCATCGGTGATCCGAAAGCCATCGGCCTCGATATTCTGCTGCCGGTCTATTTCCTCGGCATCGTCATGGGCTTCCGCACGCGCGACAACTTTCTGCCGGTCGTGGCCGTCAGTGCAGTCGCATCAGCCATCGCTTATCGCTATGTCGGCTCGCCCTGGCATGTCAGTATCGGTGCATTGGCAGGCGTCGCGCTTGCCGCGATGCTGCCGCCGATAAAGGCGAATCGGAAACCCGATATCGCACATGAAAGCCACGAGGTCTGACCATGTTCGATTTCAATCCGCACATGGTTCTGCTGATTGCGGCTGCCGCCGTGGTGACCTTCCTGACGCGCATTGGCGGCTATATCCTGATCGTCAAGATGACCCGCATCCCGCCGCGCGTCGAGGCCGCACTTAATGCCGTGCCCGCCGCTGTCCTTACGACCCTCGTCGCACCCGCCTTCTTCATCGGCGGCTGGGATATCAAGGCGGCGATGCTTGCTGCCCTTCTCGTCTGCTTGCGCTATCCCTCGACTTATATGCTCGTGGCGGGATGGATCGCCGTCATGGCATGGCGCCATTCCATCGGCGCTTGAGATAATAAAAGACCCCATCCCACCTTCGCAGCAGGATGGGGCTCGTATTTCTCAATAGCTGACCTCAATGGCTGAGTTCGAGCGTGGCATTTTCCAGCCACGCCCGGACGTCATGATCATGAATCAGCGGCATCAGCGCCTCGCGAGTCTGGGCGTGATATTTGTTCAGCCAATGCAGCTCGTCATGCGTCAGCAGTTCCACGAGCACCAGGCTCCGATCGATCGGGCAGAAGGTCAGCGTCTCAAAGCCCAGCATCGGCATGTCGCCGCCCGAGATCTCCTCCGGATCGCGGATATAGATCAGGTTTTCGATGCGGATGCCGAAATGACCCGGACGATAGTAGCCAGGCTCATTGGAAAGGATCATGCCGGGAAGCAGTTCCTGCACGGCAAGCCGCGCAATACGTTGCGGCCCCTCATGTACGGAAAGATAGGATCCGACGCCGTGGCCGGTGCCATGGGCAAAATCGACGCCAGCCTTCCAGAGCGCGATACGCGCCAGCGGATCGAGATCGCAGCCGCGCGTCCCCTTCGGGAAACGCGCCGTGCTAATGGCGATCATTCCCTTCAGTACCAGCGTGAAGAGACGCTTCTGCTCTTCGGAAACAACACCGATGCCGACGGTGCGGGTAATATCCGTCGTGCCGTTGATGTATTGCGCGCCCGAATCGATGAGGAACAGCTCGCCCGCCTGGATCAGACGGTCGCTCGCCGTCGTTACACGGTAATGCATGATGGCCGCATGCTCGCCAGCGCCCGCGATCGTATCGAATGAGATGTCCTTCAGTGGGTTCTGCATGCTCTCGCCGACACGGGCGCGGCAAGCTTCCAGCCTTTCTGCGGCGGCGATTTCCGTTACCGTGCCCGGCTTGCTCGTCTCCAGCCAGTGGAGGAATTCGACCATGGCGGCGCCATCCTGCAGATGGGCAGCAGCGGAGCCGTTGATCTCAGCGGCATTCTTGCAGGCGCGCGGCAGCTTGGCGGGATCATTGCCCTCCACGACCTCTCCGCCTTCGCGGCGGATGATGTCGGTCAGGGCGTAGGAAACGAGATCTGGATCGACCAGGATCCGCCCACCATTCGCAGCCGCAGCGGCCAGGCGCTCGGTAAGTTCGGAAGGCGGCAGCTGCTTGCAGATCTGCGCTAGATAGGCTTCGGCCTCGACCTTGGTCTTGCGCTTGTCGAGGAAGAGTGCCGCTTCCCCTTCTGCGTAGATGATGGCGCGGGCCAAGGGGTGCGGCGTGTGCGGCACGTCGCTGCCGCGGATATTGAAGATCCAGGCGACAGACGATGGATCGGTAATCAGTGCCGCCTTGAGATTCTTTTCCTTGAGGCCGTTCGCGATCGCCGCAAGCTTGTCCTTGGCGAGGACGCCGGCCTGGGCGATGTCCTGAATGATAACGTTGCCCAGCGGCTCGGCCGGCCTGTCCGTCCAGAGCCTGTCGAGCAGATTGTGAGGCAGAAAGACGAGCTTGCCGTCTATCTCGGCCAATGCCTTTTCCAGACGGCGCACTTCCGCACCCGTATGCAGCCACGGATCGATGCCAAGCCGGAAACCTTTCTTCGCGTGACGCGGCAGCCAGACATGCGGCGGCTCGTTGACCAGATCGCCGCCGGTGAAGACGCTGCGGTCCACCTGCTCGGCAAGTTGCGTGACATAACGGCCATCCACGAAAACCATGGCCTGAGAGTGTGTCACAAGCGCAACACCTGCCGATCCCGTGAAGCCCGTAAGCCATGCGAGCCGCTCCGAGCATTTAGGCACATACTCTCCCTGATATTCGTCGGCACGCGGTACCAGGAAGCCGTCAATGCCGAGATCGCCGAAGGCGGCGCGCAAACCGGCAACACGCTCGCGCCCGAATTGCGGGGTGGAAGTGACGTCGAAAGACTGAAACATGAGTTGATCCGAGACTGGTGGAGAATCCGTGAAATTGAGTTGTGCCAGTATGTTAGAGCATGATTGCCGGAAGTGCGACGTGATTTTCGGCAGCAGGCGAAAACTGTCTGCGGGATGGTTGCTCGGGCTTGCCGGCTTGCCGGCTTGCCGAATTCAGCCATGATGCCGTTAACGAATCCGCCCATTTCATGAGCATCGCTTTTCAAATATGACAACTTCACGGCACAATGCATGCATGCTGCGCATAGCTCCCATGAAGCCTCCCCCCTGCCACGCCAGCCGGCGAGTCGCTATATCGCAGCCATCAAACGGGTTCACGAAGAACCAGCTCAAAACCAAGGACTGAAGACAATGCCTATCACTCGCTCCGCATATGTTAGCCCGGCGCTGGCTGGCGAGCGTCGTACCGTACGCCACTCCGTCGGCTCGCTTCGTCAGCTCGAAGTCGAAACCTCGCGGGCAATCGGCGCAAGCCGCGGCGGTCACCGCTAAGAAGTTTCCAAGCTACGCGTTCCAAATAGGTCGCGGTCCGGTTCTCCTCCTCCCATCCGGACCATGATCAGAACGCTAGAGCCTGCTCGAGCACTCCTCCTCCACACGCTCGCGGGCAAGATCGGCGAAAGCCGGTCTCAAGACGGTGCCTCGGCACCGTCTTTTTTTGTTTTTGCAATCGTAGATGCAGGAAGTGAGCGGCTCAGGGCCGGTCGAGGTGGATGGTAACCCAGCCGTTGCGCCAGATCGTGCGCACATGGCGCAGATTGACGCCGTTATAGGCTGCAAGCACCTTCCAGCGCTGTTCGGCCAGAATACCCGAAAGGATGACCGAGCCACCAGGCGCCAGATGAGCCACGAGCTGCGGCGCCATCTTGATCAGCGGGCGCGCAAGGATATTAGCGATGATAAGGTCGAAGGGGCCATGCTTGGAAAAGGCGGTCGAGTGAAATCCCGGCGCCGTCTCCAAGGCGATTCCGGAAGCGATCCCATTGCTGCGGACATTGTCGCGTGCAACGCGGACGGCGACCGGATCGATATCCGTCGCCAAAACCGGAATGTTGCGCAGCTTGCGCACGGCAATCGCTAGGACACCGCTGCCGGTGCCGAGATCGAGCGCATTGCGCACGCGGCGGCTGGCAAGAACCTTTTCGATCGTCTCGAGGCAGCCCGCCGTCGTGCCATGATGACCGGTGCCGAAAGCCTGCCCGGCCTCGATTTCGATGGCGATGTCGCTGGCGCCGACCTTGTCGCGGTCATGCGAACCGTGAACGAGGAAGCGGCCGGCACGCACCGGCTTCAAGCCCTCCAGCGACTTGGCGATCCAGTCGATATCGGGGAGCACTTCCCTTTGAACGGCGAGTTCGGCGAAAGCCGGCTTCAAAAGCGCCTCGAAACGATCGCGAACCTCATCTTCATCCACGGCATACAGATAGATCGACGCTTCCCAGAGATCGTTCTTCTCGTCGATCTCAGTCGTTGCGATCGGAAACTCCTCGTCCTCGAACACCGGTGTCATCAGATCCAGGATCTGCCCGGCCTTCTTCTCGGTCGTCGTCACATAAAGGCGAATTTCACTCAACTCGTCGCTCTTTCTCGTTCTTATTCGGCCCAATCGATCCAGGGCGGTCTTGGCGTGTCATAGCCGGCCACATTCTGAAGCAATATCCGGCGGGCTGGGCCGAAGCGCAGCAACAGCGGCGCAAACAGATTGCGCGCCGCTATTGCCAGCGGATTTGTCATGGTGATCAGTCGCGTCAGGGCATATGTCTGCTTCAACACCTGCTTCACGGCGGGAATTCTCAAGGCCGAATACTCCTGTTCTCGGCCTTCCGCAATGAGCCAGGCAAGCCAGCAGGCATCTTCGACGCCGAGATTCATGCCTCGTGCGCCGGCCGGCGAATGAATATGCGCGGCATCGCCGGCAAGAAAGACATTGCCCTTGGCCATGGGTTCGACATGCCGGAAGTTGATGCGGAACTGGGAGGCCCACGTCTTTTCAGCAATGGCGGCCGGATGAACGATGCGGCTTTCGAAATTCTCCAGCGTCGAAATATAGCGAATGATATCAGCCGTCACAGGCAGCCGCCCAACCATGCCGGGATCGAAAAGCGATATCTCGCCGAAATGCGTATCGACCGGCTCCGCATAACGGAAATCGGCAAGATAGAAATAAGCCTCCAGTGCCTCACCCGGGAAGCCGGCGCCGAGCGCCTTGCGCACCGCAGAATGAGCGCCATCGGAACCGATCAATATGTCCGGCCGCACCGTCTCCGACGTACCGTCAGTCCGGCGCAGCGTGACCTCCGGCTTTCGAGGGTCCGACATGGCTTCCGCGACCACGGCCGTCTGCCATTCAGGCGAGATGCCATAGACCGAAAGCGCCTCCATCAGCAGGCGCTCGGTACTGCCCTGCGGCAGAGCGCAAACAGCGCTGAAGCGGCCTTTTACCTCTCGAGTATCCAACTGGATGAGAATTTTCTTATCCGAGCGGACGCGAAAGCGCTCGATCGGCTGGGCAGCAGCGAGGATGTGGTTTGCAACGCCGGAAGGAGACAGAAGCGTCAGCGTGCGGGCGTTGACGCCTAGCGCACGACTCTCTTCCATAGGTGTCGGCCCACTGCCGTCATCGACGATACGTGGCAAGAAGCCGCGACGGGCGAGCTCGAGTGCAGCGGCAAGACCAACCGGCCCAGCCCCCGCGATTAGAATGGATCTGGATTTTCCCTGTTCGCCAATCCGCTCGCTCATCCAGCCATTACCCCTTCTTGATCAGGTTCTCCAGCTTCTTCACCGCCACGTCGGGATTCTCTTCATAAGCGATGGTCCCGGCAAAACGGCCTGCCGAATCCAGCAGGAAGACGGAAGCCGTGTGATCCATCGTATAGTCGCCGTTCGGCTGCTTCTCGTCCACCGGCACCTTTTTGGCATAGACGCGGAACCCCTTGACCATGTCCATCACCTTGGCGGGATCGCCGGAAATGCCCGTGATGCGCTTGGATACGTTGGAAACATATTGATCCATGACAGCGGGCGTATCACGCTCGGGATCGACGGTCACGAAATAGGCATTGAGCTTGCTGCCATCCGGATCGACCTTCTGCAGCCAGCCATTCAGCTCGAACAGCGTCGTCGGGCAGACATCCGGACAATGCGTATAACCGAAGAAGATGGCCGACGGCTTGCCGCGGAACGCCTGCTCGCTGATCGGCTGGCCGTTTTGCGAGACGAGCGCAAAAGGCACGCCATAAGGTCCGGATGCCGCCAGCTCGGGCGGCTTGCCGCCGCCGAAACTCAACCATCCCAATATTCCGGCAGCGACCAACACGACCACCCAGACTGCAATCCGCACGCTTCTCATGACTGCCGTTCCTCACCGATCCCTGCGGCCGCGCCCAAATGTGCGCGGCCAACCCACTTGCCGATGTACCGGCTCGAAGTGGAGGACGCAATTCAAGAAGATGTTCAGAGGCGGCCGAAATCGTCGCAGCATACAAATTCGGTCTTTCAAGCCCGATTGCCCCTGTTTCCCCGCTCTTTCCGGGTTGGCGGGGCAAAATCCGCATTCATGTTAAACCAATCCTAACCTGTCCGCGCGAACATCGCTGACAAAGACCGAACTCGATTTCGCTCGCCGCCCGAAAGCGCGGCAAACTACTTTATCTCAGAAGGGCATGACGCCCGCCGGACGCCAGGCACTTTGCCCCGAAGCTCCGGACGCTGCCGCTGCCCAAGCCGCTTCAGCCGATCTCATCTTTTCAATCGCGAGCGTCGCTTGCCGGCGATGCCAATCGGGAAGCCATCGAACATGACGAACGCCATCAAGCAATCGGGCGCCTATCTGGAGATCGTCTCCTTTCATCTCGGCGATCAGGAATTCTGCATCGACATCATGGCCATCCGCGAAATCCGCGGCTGGGCGCCGGTCACGCCGATGCCGCATACGCCGCCTTACGTGCTCGGCCTCATCAACCTGCGGGGCGCAGTGATCCCCGTCATCGACATGGCCTGCCGCCTCGGCATGAAAATGACGGAACCATCGGAGCGTTCGGCGATCATCGTGACCGATATTGCGGGCAAGCTCGTCGGTCTGCTGGTCGAACAGGTATCCGACATGATGACCATCAAGAGCGAAGATCTGCAGCCGGCGCCGGAAATCATCCCGGAAACACAGCGCGCCTTCTGCCGCGGCATCGTGGCACTGGAAAAGACCATGGTCTGTTTCCTCAACCTCGATACGGTCATCGCGGATCAGCTCGCCCAAGCCGCCTGATTTCAATAGTTTGGTGCATAAAAGCAGATCGCCCCAGAGCTCGGCTCCAGGGCGGTCGTTTTTTTGTAACCGACTTTGGCTGGGGTGTAGCCATGATGCCGGTCTTGCAGGCCGTGAACAGGGGCAAGAGTCGCCTCCGTGTCCGCATCCAGAATTGCATCAAAAAGGTGCAAACCGAAAGCAACTAAAAGGAACTCAGCAACCCAAGAGTAAGACTTTTTTTGGTATTATCCGTCCGCTGAGCATTTGTGAGGCATCAAAATACCTCTATTTCGGTTTGCCGTTCTTCCACGTAACCTGCTGACCAAACAAGGGGATTGTCGAAATTGCCATCTTGGCGGAGCCATCCGTCAGCTGGCGCGAATGGATGAGATAGACCAGCGTATCGTTCTTCTTGTCGTAGATTCTGGTTACGACCAGCTTCTTCCAGACGAGCGACAGCCCGGCGCGAAACACCTCTTCGCCGCTTTCGGAAAGACTGATATTGCCGATCTCGATCGGGCCGGTCTGGCGGCAGGCAATGGAACTGTTGGAGGGATCTTCGAACCAGTTGCCCTTGCGCAGCCGGTCGATAACGCTGCGATCGAAATAGGTTACATGGCAGGTCACGCCCGAGACTTCCGGGTCCGCCACGGCATCGACCAGAATATCATTGCCCGTCCAGTCTACACCGACCTTGCCGACCACCTCGGCGGAAGCGGAAACAGGCGCGAGTGCCAAAAGCGAAACGGCAATAGCGGCAAAGAATTTGGGTGAACGCATCGATCATTCTCCAACAAAAGCCGCCGGGAGCGCGAGCGGCACCGCTAAAGTAAGATGACCGATGAGCGATGCAAGATGGAGCGGATCATCTTGCCGCCTACATCGATCAGGAGGTGCGGGTGCAGCTGGCATGCGGGCGCTGCCGCCGAAGCAACGGCGCCCGCATCGAGAGTAGAGGGACGCCACCTCACTTCTGGCTAAATACGACCGCTCCGGTTTCCAGCAGCGATTTGAGGTTCGACAGGATCTTCGGCCAGCCACCGGAAACGGCTTCGATGAACTTGGAATTCTCGACCTCGATCGCATGGGTAACCGTCAACTTCACGACATCCTCCGCCGGCTCGAGCTCCATCACGCAGCGCGACCAGCCTTCGGCCTTCAGTTCCGGGCGCCACTCATTGCGCCATTTGATGGCAAGCCGCCGTGGCGGATCGAACTCGTCGATCTCTCCCGTGTCGGCGACACGGCCATCCGAAAAGAGCATCTTCCATGGCGACCCGACCTTCCAGTCGGTATCGTGGACCATGTCGAACCAATATTGCCTGATGAATTCACGCCCGGTCAGCGCAGACCAGAGCTTTTCCGGCGTGGTGCGGATGAAGGTGACGTAGACGAATTTGCTGCCAGTCATGTCATTTCTCCCTGTTTGATTGATCTGCCTGCCGGAGCTACCGGCCGCCCTCGTCTTCCAGCGCCTTCTTCAAAGCGGAGAGTGCGCTCAAATGCCGGCGTTCGAACTTGTTGATCCAGCGTTCCGCAATGCCGTTGATCGGGACCACGTTGATGAAATGCAGCTTCTCCCGCCCCTGCTTCTCGGAGGAGACGAGATTGGCTTCCTCCAGAATGGCAAGGTGCTTGGCCACCGCCTGCCGGGTCATGTCCAGATCTTCGCAGAGTGCGTTCAAAGTCTGCCCGTTGCGCTCGTAGAGCCTGTCGAGCAACTGTCGCCTGCTGACATCCGCCAGCGCCTTGAAGACTGCATCGTCATCCATTTATACGGAACTACCCAGTTGCCTTTTTTTCATTTTATAGGCAACCAAATGGTTGCCTGTCAAGCGATAAGTGGGAACGCTGCATCTTCTCTCGCCTTGATGCCCCGGCAGTTCGGGCAACGGATGCATGCAACGAGCGATTGACAATCTTTGCATCGCAGCGGATTATCCACCCATGATCGCAAACCGCGCCACTATGATGCACTTTCACACTATCTCTCCCTTTGCAGGGCGAGTGGAAGCTGTGTTGCGCTGAGCTGACTGCGATCCATCTCAACCCTGCCAAGGTGAGCAGGGTTGCAGCCTCCTTGCTCTCCTCATCAATATCAAGGAGAGCCCATGTCGTTCGAGGAGCAAGATCAAGCCAAACGACGGTCAGGCAAGATTGGTGCAGTCGAGATTCGCGCCGCATGCCCGTCCGATGCTGAAGGAATCGCGGCGATCGCCAATCTTCCCGGCTTCCGGGCCGGCACGCTTCGCCTGCCCTTTCAAAGCGTCGAGGAAACACGGCAATGGCTGGAGAAGTCGCCGCCCAACTCGACCGGCCTTGTCGCGGTGCTTGACGGACAGATTGTCGGCAATGCCGGTCTGAATCGCCTGGCCGGCCGGCGGATTCACAGTGGCAGCATCGGTATGGGCGTGCATGACGATTATACGGGCTGCGGCATCGGCTCCGCGCTGCTGGGAGCCCTTGTCGATATCGCCGACAACTGGCTGGCGATCAAGCGCCTGGAACTGACCGTCTATATCGACAATGCGCCGGCGATCGGGCTCTATGAAAAATTCGGGTTCAAAACCGAGGGCCGGCTCAGAGCCTTCGGTTTCCGCAACGGCGAATATGTGGATGCATTCACGATGGCGCGGCTGAGATTCTGAGCAATAAAGGAGCGGCGGATCGAGATTCCGCCGCTATCCGTCATCTGCCGATCAAGTCCAGCCACTCGTCCTCAGTCATGACCTGGACGTTGAATTCCCGAGCCTTGTCAAGCTTCGAACCGGCCCCAGGCCCCGCCACGACGATATCGGTTTTCTTCGACACCGAGCCGGAAACCTTGGCGCCGAGGCTCTCCGCCGTCGCCTTGGCCTCGTCGCGCGTGAACTTTTCCAGCGAACCCGTAAAGACGACAGTCTTGCCGGCTACGGGGCTGCCCGATGTCACCGGCTGTTCGGCCTCCTGCGGCTGCACCTGCTCCAGCAGCTTCGTGATCACGTCGATATTGCGCGGCTCCTTGTAAAATTCCACGATCGCCCGCGCCACCACCTCGCCAATGCCCTCGATATTGTTGAGGTCGTTCCACGCATCGCCAGCAAGCGGTGCGGCTTCCTTCATCGCCGTTTCGAAGGCTTCATAGGTGCCGTAGGACCGTGCCAGAAGCTTGGCCGTCGTCTCGCCGACATGGCGGATGCCGAGCGCGAAGATGAAGCGATGCAGGGCGATCTGCCGCCGCTCGTTGATTGCGGCATAGAGCTTGCCGACACTCACCTTGCCGAAGCCTTCGATATTCTCGAGCTTCGCAAGCGAAGCCTGCTGACGCTTTTCCAAAGTGAAGATATCCGGCGCAGTCCTGATCTGCAGGGCGGGATCTTCGCTCTCGAAAAAGAAGTCGATCTGCTTCGACCCCAGCCCGTCGATATCGAAGGCATTGCGGGAGACGAAATGCTTGAGATGCTCGGTCGCCTGCGCGCGGCAGATGAAACCACCGGTGCAGCGGGTGACAGCATCGACCTTGCCGGTCTTCTCGTTGATGTCACGCACTGCGTGGCTGCCGCAGACCGGGCACACCTTCGGAAATTCATAGGGCACGCTCGACGGCTCGCGCTTTTCCATGACGACATCGACGATCTGCGGGATGACATCCCCTGCCCGCTGCACGATCACCATATCGCCGACGCGGATATCGCGGCCATCGCGGATCGGCTCGCCCTTGTTGCCGATGCCCTTGATGTAATCGGCATTGTGCAGCGTCGCATTGGTCACGACCACGCCGCCGACGGTGATGGGCTCGAGGCGCGCGACCGGCGTCAACGCTCCCGTGCGACCGACCTGGATATCGATGCCGACCAGACGCGTGAACGCCTGCTCCGCCGGAAACTTGTGTGCCGTTGCCCAACGCGGCGAACGCGAACGGAAACCGAGCCGGGCCTGCAGTTCCAGGCTGTCCACCTTGTAGACGACGCCATCGATATCGTAATCGAGATCGGGCCGCTTCAGGCCTATCTCCTCGTAATGACCGAGAATGTCGGCGACCGAGCTCAGCCGCTCCATCAGCGGGTTGACCGGGAAGCCCCAGGATTTGAAGATCTGCACCATGCCATACTGCGTATCGGCCGGCATGTCCGACATTTCGCCCCACGCATAGGCGAAGAATTTCAGCTTGCGGCTCGCCGTCACTTTCGCATCGAGCTGGCGCAAGGAGCCTGCTGCGGTATTGCGCGGATTGACGTAGGTCTGTTTACCCTCGGCTTCCATCTGCGCGTTGAGCGCCAGGAAATCGCTCTTGGCCATATAGACCTCGCCGCGCACCTCGACGACATCGGGCGCGCCCGCAGGCAGCATCTGAGGGATCTCCTTGATGGTTCTGATATTGGCGGTGACATTTTCGCCCGTCGTACCGTCTCCGCGCGTCGCGGCACTCACCATCCGGCCATTCTCATAGCGGATGGACATCGAAAGACCATCGATCTTCGGCTCGGCGGTGAAGGCGATCGAATTGTCGGGCAGCCGGCCGAGGAAACGATAAACGCTGGATACGAAATCCTCCACATCCTCCTGTGAGAACGTATTGTCGAGCGACAGCATCGGCCTTGCATGAACGACGGGCGCGAAGGTCTCCGATGGTGCTGCCCCCACCCGACGCGAAGGGCTGTCGGCGCGGACCAGTGCAGGAAACCGGGCCTCGATGGCGTCGTTGCGCCGCTTCAGTGCATCATAATCCGCATCCGAAATCTCAGGCGCATCCTTGGCATGGTAAAGCGCGTCATTGCGCGCGATCTCCGCGGCCAGATAAGCCAGCGCTGCGGCCGCTTCCTCTTCGCTCAAATTTTCCACCGGCTTCTGTTCGGTGCTCATGAATCTACACTCCCCGATTTCGGAGATGTTTTAGAGCACTTCCGGGAAAAGTGCGAAGCGGTTTTCCATGCGGAGAACGTAAAAACAAATGGAAAAATACGGAACTCAATCGCGGCCGCGAATAATCGTTACGGTGGCATTCACGACAACTTTACGCCATGAACGCAATGTTATCACAAGGATGCCGGAAATATCAGCGTTCGGCCAGCCGTGATGGAAACCGTCATCGAATTCCTGCGGCCGGCAGCTCTTCCGCGTCTATCGCAAGGGATTTAAGGTAAGCTATCATCAGAGCAAGGTGTCTCCGGAAATGATCGGGTCGTCAGCAGAAATTCGAAATCGCGCATGAAGCATCGTCTTGCCGTTCTCTCTGTTTCTCTTGTTATCATAGTCGTGATCATGAGCTCGTTCGTCAGCCGCTCTGCTTTGGGGCTGGTCGTTAGTGCCTGCGAGGTCAATTCTACCCTGACGGGATCGCCGTATCCGTGCCTCAAGATAGTTCAGGCGCAGGATCCGTTGTCTTCCTACGTCGTTCTTCGCGAGCCGACCGATAAGGAGCGGACCATTCTTGCGCCGTTGGCCGACGTGCCCGGCATCGAGGATCCACGCCTTCTGACAGCCGGAGCGCCGAACTATTTTGACGAAGCATGGAGAGAGCTGTCGTCAATCGATCCGCGTGCAACGAAAGCTACGCGACCGAATTTTGCGCTGGCGATAAACGCTGCCAGTTGGCGCACGCAAGATCGGCTGCATATCCACATGGGCTGCGAGACGCCTCGCTTTCATGCGCTGCTGAAGACCCATGCTACGGAAATTGAAAATGACCGGTTCACAAGCCTGGGGACAAACGTCGGTTGGTGGGCGACCTTCCATGCGGCCGATGACCTCTCCGATTTGAATCCGTTGAAGCTTGTCGCAGACGGTGTCGATGGAGCCCGCTCGAACATGAAAAACTTGGTCGTCGGCGTCTTCAGCGCAACATTGCCGGACGGGCAGCACGGCTTCTATATTCTTGCGAGGATAAGGGGAGCAAACAAGTTCCACGGCTCCGCCGAGGATATGATTGATCCCAAGTGCCGACTCTGAAGCTGTTCCGGAAAAAGCGCATAACGGTTTTCCGTCCGGATTGCGCAAATGGGAAAGGACGGGCGTTTTCGCGATTTGAAGAAAAGCGGGAATGCTCAAGGCCAGTCACAGGTAGATCGCGTTTTCCGGGGCTTCAAATTTGCCTGAGCGCTGGCGTGGTGGGCATCCATTCCACACAGAATCTGAAAACCCGGCGACGAGAGCCCCTGGCGATCAGCCGTTGCCGGCCAGCAAGCGCTTGGCGGCGGCTCTAGCCTCTTCGGTAACAGAAGCGCCTGCCAGCATACGGGCGATTTCCTCGGTGCGGTCCTTCGGCTCCATCGTCGCAACGTGTGTGGAAATCTTTTCCGAGCCGTCCGCAACCGGTCCCTTGGAGATCAGCAGATGAGTCGCGGCGCGTGCGGCAACCTGCGGCGCATGGGTGACGGACAGCACCTGCACGCGATCGGAAAGACGCTTCAGCCGCTGGCCGATCGCATCCGCAACCGCGCCGCCGACGCCTGTGTCGATTTCGTCGAAGACGAGGGTCGGCGCCGAGCCGCGATCGGCGAGCGCCACCTTCAGCGCCAGCAGGAAACGCGACAGCTCTCCACCGGAAGCGACCTTGGTGATAGGGCCAGGACGTGTGCCGGGGTTGGTCTGCACATGGAATTCGACGACATCGATGCCATCGGCCGTCCCGGCTTCGGGATCGCTTGATATCTCCACCATGAACCGTGCCCGCTCGAGCTTCAGTGCCGGCAATTCCGCCATGACGGCCCCGGCAAGCGCCTCGCCGGCATGGCGGCGCTTCTCCGACAGGCCGCGCGCGGCCACATCATATTCCGCCTTGGCGGCGGCAAGCTCGCCGTCAAGGCGCGCCAGCCTTTCTTCACCGGCATCGACATCGGCAAGCTCCGAAACCATACGCTCGGCCAATGCCGGCAGCTCGGTGACCGGCACCGAATATTTGCGGGAGGCGGCCCGTAGTGCAAACAGGCGCTCTTCGACCCGCTCCAGCTCGCGCGGGTCGTATTCCGTCTTGCGCAGCGCGGCCTCTACTTCCATCTGCGCGTTGGAAAGCTGGTCGAGGGCGGCGTCGAGCAGCGCGACCGTATCTTCCAGCAGCCCGGGTGCTTCATGGCTCTTGCGCTCCAGCCTGCGCACCAGCGATGCGATATGCGGCACGGGCGATGCATTGCCATTGAGGAATTCGGAAGCCTCGGCGATATCGCCGGCGATGCGCTCGGCCTTCATCATCCGCGAGCGCTTCTCGGCAAGTTCATCCTCTTCGCCGTCCTGCGGTGAGAGCTTCTCCAGCTCCTCGACGGAAGCACGCAGATAATCCGCCTCGCGTGCGGCCTTCTCCACCTGCTCCCTATGCTTCTTCAAGGTGCGATCGGTGTCGCGCCAGACCCTGTAAAGCCGGCCGACCTCCTGTGCCTCGTCGGCAAGACCCGCGAAGGCATCGAGCAATGTACGATGCGCATCCGTATCGACGAGCGCACGATCGTCGTGCTGGCCGTGAATTTCGACGAGAAGCTGCCCGATCTGGCGCATGAGCTGGACGCTGAGCGCCTGATCGTTGACGAAGGCCTTGGTACGGCCATCAGCTGACTGGACACGGCGGAAGATCAGGTCGCCATCGTCATCGATGCCGTTTTCGCGCAGGAGCCTGCGGGCCGGATGCTGGGTGCCGACATCGAAAACCGCGGTCACTTGGCCGCGGTCCTCGCCATGGCGCACGAGACCGCCATCGCCACGCCCGCCGAGGGCCAGCGAAAGGCTATCAAGCAGGATGGATTTGCCCGCACCCGTCTCGCCGGTCAGCACCGAAAGCCCGGACTCGAAGGCAAGATCCAGCCGCTCGATCAAAACGATATCGCGGATCGAAAGCTGGATCAGCATCTGCGCTCAATCTCACGTCCCAAGAAGAAGTTTCTTGCCCGCTCTGGAAATCCACGAACCGGAGTTTTCGCTCGGCTCCACGCCACCCTTCTGCAGCAGCTGATAGGAATCCTTGTACCAGCGGCTGTCCGGATAATTGTGACCGAGAACGGCAGCCGCCGTCTGCGCTTCAGGCACGATGCCCATCGCATAATAGGCTTCGACGAGGCGCGCCAGCGCTTCCTCGATCTGGTTGGTCGTCGGATACTGCTCCACCACCACACGGAAGCGCGAAATGGCAGCAAGGTAATCCTTGCGTTCCAGATAGTAACGGCCGATCTGCATTTCCTTGCCGGCGAGCTGGTCGCGGGCGAAGCGGATCTTTTCCTGCGCGTCGCTGACATACTGCGACTTCGGATAATTGTTGACGAGCTTGGTCATTGCCTCGATCGTCTGCTGTGCTGCGCGCTGATCCTGCGTCACGTCCACGATCTGCTTGGCGTAGGAAGAGCCGACCAGATACTGCACGTAGTCCGCATCTTCCGACGCTGGATATTGCTTGAGATAGGCATTGCCGGTCTGCACCGCCTCGTCATAGCGACCTGTGCGGTACTTGACGAAGGTGCTCATAACGAGCGCCTTGCGAGCCCATTCCGAAAAAGGTTGCTGCTGATTGATGGCATCGAACTTCTTGCCGGCCTCAGTCATATTGCCCGCCTTGATGTTGGCAAGGCCCTGGTTATAGAGCATCTCCGGCGGATCGGTATCGACACCGAGCTTGGTGATGTCGATGTCCTTTTTCGTATTACAACCCGTCACCACCGCACCGGTACCGGCCAGAAGGAGCGATACGAGCAAAGCCCGTGCTGTGATATTCATGCGTTCAGACCTTGCAAAACCCATCGGATGACTGTCCCATAGCCGTCGTTGCGGAGACGGCGTTCTCTCGCTGGCGTTTCTAGCCGCAAAAACACTATCAGGGCAACGCATTGATGATGCATTAACGCATTTTTGTGGCAAAGGCGGCATATCCGCAGCCTTTAATGCCTGTTTTAACAGGAGATTCCCATATCGGTCCGCGTTATCGAGATATGATGCGATGGCCGACGGTAAACCATGCGAGTCTCCTGTCAAAAAAAAGCCGCCCTTCATCAGAGCGGCATTTTTTCTCGTTCGAACCTCGAAAGATTACGCCGACCAAGGAGCGAATTCGGGAGCGTTGACCGCGATGAATTCACGGCTGTGACCGCGCTGACGCGGCGCGGACGTCTCGACGACATCATAGGCGCTGGGATCGCCGAGCAACGCCTTCAGCGCATTCGCATTCATGCGGTGGCCGCCGCGATAGGAACGGTAGCAGCCGATGAACTGAGCGCCCGCCAGAGCCAGATCGCCGACGGCATCAAGCGTCTTGTGACGAACGAATTCGTCCTTTGCGTAACGCAGCCCTTCGACGTTGATGACCGTGTTGTCGTCGGAGATGACGACAGAGTTTTCCAGCGACGAACCCAGCGCATGGCCCGAAGCCCACAAGCGCTCGACATCACGCATGAAACCGAACGTGCGGGCACGCGAAAGTTCGGCCTTGAAAGTCTTGGCGGTCAGGTCGCCTTCCCACTTCTGGCGGCCGATCAGCGGGCATTCGAAATCGATTTCGACCTCGAAGCGCGTGCCGTCATAGGGGCGGAACTCGCACCAGGAGCCGCCGGCTTCGATCCGCACCGGCTTGGTAACGCGAATGTAGCGGCGCTTGACGCCGAGCGAAACGATGCCGGTCTGCTCGATGGCCTCGATGAAAGGATAGGAGCTGCCGTCCATGATCGGCATTTCCGCGCCAGTCACCTCGACGACGACATTGTCGAGGCCGATCGCATAGATTGCCGCCATGACGTGTTCGACCGTCGCGATCGAGCGCGCCGGAGAAAAGCCGAGAACCGTGCAGAGATCCGTATTGCCGACCTGCGAGGAAACGGCGCGCAGTTCGGTCACGTCGCCATTGTCGTGCAGGCGCTGGAAAACGACACCGGTGCCGGCCTCGGCGGGATAGAAGGTGATCGACACGTCGGCGCCGGAATGCACGCCGATACCCGAAAGTGTCACAGGGTTTGCAATGGTGGTCTGAAAACCAAGCAATCCGATTGCCATATAATTCTGCCTTCGTCTGTCTGATCCAGGCCGGGCGGTCATCTTCGGACCCTTACCCTTTATCGCCGGTTCAGTCTGTTAACTGTGCCGCGAATGTCACATGCATTCATTGCCGAATGTGATTCCGCAGGCTCGCTTGGTATCTACATACGCGCGGGATCACCGCATTCCAAATCACTGTTTCTTTCGGTTTGTTACGAAAGCAGTCAATTGAATTCGTTGGAGAATCCAAGATATGGCAACAGGTCTAAAATAAGGAAATCCGGGGTCTTTCGGCCCCGGATTTCATTAGTATGGTTAGCAACCTATTAAAAGGTCGTTCAGCATCGGGTCAGTTCGACTGGCGGCGCAGGAAGGCCGGGATCTCGAGCTGGTCGTCCTCGTGGCTCGCCATGCGTGCCTGCGGAGCCTGGCGGCCGTGATCGTCGAGCTGGCCACGACGTGGAGCGTAGAGGCTGGCCTCCGGCGATGGCGCACGACGCTGCTGCGGAGCGGCATTGTTCGTCGGAGCCATCATGTCGTCGAAAGCCGGATCTTCTTCGCGACGGCCGAGCGAATTGGTGATTCGCTTCAGCAGACCCATCGGGCCGCGCTCTTCGGTGGCCGGGGTGGCTGCCGGCTGGGCGCGGTGTTCCATTTCGGCCTTGACGACCGGCGGGAAGTCCTCGACCTTCGGCATGCGGACCTGCTCGGGAGCCTGACGGATGATCGGCTGCTGCTGCATGACCGGTGCCGGCTGCGGCTGAACCGGGGCCTGACGGACCGGTTGAGCTTCCGGAGCTGCGGCGAAGATACGGCTCTGCGGACGGAAGTTATCCTCCGCCGCCGGGGCCTGCTGCATTGCCGGCTGCTGCTGGACGTGAGCCTGGCGACCCATCTGGAATTCCAGCTCGCGCTCCAGATCGGCCTCTGCTGCACGAATGGTCTGGGCAACCGGATCCACGGTGCGGGGAGCCGGAGCGGCAGCCTGTGCGATTGGGGCCTGCGCGACGTGGGCAGGCTGAGCTGCGGCCGCTGCCGGAGCGGCGGCCGCGGAAGGACGCATAGCCGGCTTCGCGGCAGAGCGGAATTCCATACCTCTGTCGGCTGCTTCGTTCATCGCGCGGTCGATACCGGTTGCAACGACGGAAACGCGGATGATGCCCTCGAGCGATTCGTCGAAGGTGGCGCCGAGGATGATGTTGGCGTCCGGATCGACTTCTTCGCGGATGCGGGTCGCGGCTTCGTCGACTTCGAACAGAGTGAGGTCACGACCGCCGGTGATCGAGATCAGCAGGCCCTGCGCGCCCTTCATCGAGGTCTCGTCGAGCAGCGGATTGGCAATGGCAGCCTCGGCGGCCTGCATCGCACGGCCCTGGCCGGAAGCTTCGCCGGTACCCATCATGGCGCGGCCCATTTCGCGCATGACCGAACGGACGTCGGCGAAGTCGAGGTTGATGAGACCTTCCTTCACCATCAGATCGGTGATGCAGGCGACGCCCGAATAGAGAACCTGGTCGGCCATCGAGAACGCGTCGGCGAAAGTCGTCTTGTCGTTGGCGATGCGGAACAGGTTCTGATTCGGGATGACGATCAGCGTGTCGACCGACTTCTGCAGTTCCTGGATACCCTGTTCGGCGAGACGCATGCGGCGGCCGCCTTCGAAGTGGAACGGCTTGGTGACGACGCCGACGGTCAGGATGCCTTTGTTGCGAGCCGCCTGCGCGACGACCGGAGCGGCGCCCGTGCCCGTGCCGCCGCCCATGCCGGCGGTAACGAAGCACATATGCGTACCGTTGAGGTGATCGATGATTTCATCGATGCACTCTTCGGCAGCTGCACGGCCGACTTCCGGCTGCGAGCCGGCACCGAGACCTTCCGTGACATTGACGCCGAGCTGGATGATCCGCTCCGCCTTCGTCATGGTCAGCGCCTGAGCATCGGTATTGGCGACGACGAAATCGACGCCCTGCAAGCCTGCCGTGATCATGTTGTTGACGGCATTGCCGCCACCGCCGCCGACACCGAACACGGTGATTCGCGGCTTAAGCTCGGTGATATCTGGCTTATGCAGCTTGATAGTCATTGTACCCGTTCCTTCTCTTTATGGCCGCATCGCCACGCCGGCCAATTCACTCGATTTCACTTGCCTGACGCTTGCCCCGGACTGAATTCCGGGATCAGGCACTCAAAAACTCTCTTTCAGCCATTGGCCGACACGGCCGATCCGGCTGTTGTTACCTCCAAACGACGAGAGCAGACCGCTGCTCGGCGCATGTGTTTCCATGTCTGCGACCTGCGGATAGATCATCAGACCGACCGCCGTCGAAAAAGCCGGCCCCTTGGCTGCCGTCGGCAAACCGGACACGCCCATCGGACGACCGATGCGGACGTTACGGGCAAGAACGCGGCGTGCCACATCGGGCAAGCCGGTCAGCTGGCTCGCGCCGCCGGTCAGGACGACGCGCTTGCCGACGATCGGGCTGAAGCCCGAACGCTGGATGCGATCACGAATGAGCTCGAGGGTTTCCTCGATACGAGCCTTGACGATGCGCGACACCAGCGCCTTCGGCACCTGCGTCGGCTGGTCACGCTCATCTTCGCCGATCGGCGGGATGGAAATCAGTTCACGCTCTTCCGAAGAATTCGCCAGAGCGGAGGCATGGACGACCTTCAGCCGCTCCGCATCCTCGATGCGGGTGGAAAGACCGCGCGCGAGGTCCGTGGTGACGTGATGACCGCCGAGGCTGACGGCATCGGTATGCACCAGCTTACCTTCGGCAAAAACCGAAATCGTCGTCGTACCGCCGCCCATGTCGATCGCGGCGCAACCGAGCTCGACTTCGTCGTCGACGAGCGCTGCCAGACCGCTGGCATAGGGTGTCGCCACCATGCCTTCGACCGAAAGATGCGCCCGGTTGATGCAGAGCTCGAGGTTGCGAAGCGCCGCGCGCTCTGCCGTCACGACATGCATATCGACGCCGAGCGCGTCACCGAACATTGCCAGCGGATCGCGGATGCCGCGCTCGCCGTCGAGCGAGTAGCCCGTTGCCAGCGAATGCAGCACCGCACGCTCCTGGCGGATCGACTGCTGGCACGCCGCAGCCAGAACCTTCTTCAGATCGTTGGCTTCCACTTCCTGGCCACCGAGATCGATGGTCGCCGTGTAGATATCGCTGCCCAGACGGCCAGCCGAGACGTTGACGATCAGACTGTCGACGGTAAGGCCAGCCATGCGCTCGGCAGCATCGACGGCAAGCCGCACAACACCTTCCAGAGCGTCGAGATCGGCAATCACGCCGGTCTTGATGCCACGGGAACGCTGATGGCCGATACCGATGATCTCGATATTGTGCGTGCGGTTCGGCAGAACCTGGCTCTCCTCACGCGGAGTCAGCCGGCCGATCATGCAGACGACCTTCGTCGAGCCGATGTCGAGAACCGATACGATATGCGACCGCTTCGAGGACAGCGGCTTCAACCGAGGCAGGCCGAAATGGGACGAACCGAATAAGCTCATGTATCCTGCCCTGCTTTCTTCAAAGCTTTGTTTCTTGCGTCGACGGCGGCCTGACGGCGAGTTGCGGCATCCGAAGTCAATTCAATCGCGGTGCGATCATCGAGACGGAGATCGACGGCGGCGATGTCGCGCTGCAGAAGGTTCTCGTCCTTGTCGAGCTTAGTCAGTCGAGCAAGCGCACCGTCGACATTGTCCTCCGGCAATTTGATGATCACGCCATTGTCGAGATAGAGATCCCAGCGGCGGCCTGCGACGCGCACGAAGGCTTTCACATGGCTGCGGACATCGGGCCACTTGGCAAATTGATCATCGATGGAGGCAGCCGCAGTCTCGGCGTCGCGACCGACGAAGAGCGGCAGCTTTGCAAATTTGTTGTCGCGCAACGGAGCGATCACGCTGCCGTCCTTCTGGATCAGCGAAAGCTCGGAGCCATGCTGCCAGATGGCATAGGCCTTGCGCTCCTTCAGCTTCACCACCACGGTTCTCGGATAGACCTTGCGGACCTCGACATTCTGAACCCAGGGGAGATTCGAGATCTTCTGGCGGGCAGCATCGGCATTGAGAGCGACGAGCGAGGTCGTGCCGTCGAGACCGAGCAGCTGCAGGATCTCGATTTCCGAGGTCTCGTCGTTGCCGGAAACTTTCACATCCTCGATGGCGAAACCGGCAGCGGAGGTCGTCGCCTCCGCAACAGCCTGGCTGTGGCCGCCGACGGACATGCCGTAGAGGCCGGTCGCAGCAAAGAGGACGAAGGCCGAAACCGTGCCCGTGTGCGCGGGAATATTGATGCGGCCGGAACCAAGGCTGACCAAAAAGCGAACGGCGCGGCGCAGCGGACGCGGCAGGACGAACGCATCCTCGACGTCGTCGATGGCGAGCGGGACGCGATGACGGGACCGCCTCATATTTTTGACCGTCAGCGCAAACAAGACGCGTCCTCCACCATCCACCGGAGAAATTCACCAAAAGAGTAGCCGGCATGAGCGGCCATTTCAGGCACCAGGGAGGTAGGAGTCATGCCCGGCTGGGTATTGATCTCCAGCCAGACAAGTTCGCCCTCTTCGGAAAAGCGATCGTCAAAACGGAAGTCAGATCGACTAACACCGCGGCAGCCGATAGCTTCATGCGCCCTTAACGATAATGTTTGTATCTTTTGGTAAAGATTCGGTGAAATTTCCGCCGGCAAGACATGTTTTGACCCACCCTTGGCGTATTTGGCATCGTAATCATAGAAGCTGTGGCCGAGCGGCACGATTTCCGTAACGCCCAGAACCTTGCCATCCATGACGCCGCAAGTCAGCTCACGCCCATGGATATAACGCTCAACAAGCACCTCGTCGCCATAACGCCACTCCGAAGACGTAACGATCTGCGGCGGATGCGCCTGATCTTCCTTGACAATCACGACACCGAAGCTCGACCCCTCGCGCACCGGCTTGACGACGTAAGGCGGCTTCATCGGATGCTGGCCAAAGATACCGAAGCGGCTCATGACGATCGAGCCGGCAACCGGAACGCCAGCCGCAGCGGCAACCGTTTTCGCACGGGACTTATCCATCGCGAGAGCCGAGGCAAGCACACCGGAATGCGTATAGGGAATCTGCAGATATTCGAGAATGCCCTGAATGGTGCCGTCCTCCCCGAAAGGACCATGCAGTGCATTGAAGACCACGTCGGGCTTCAACTCGGCCAGGCGGCTGGCGACATCGTGATCCACATCGAGGCGGGTAACCCGGAAGCCTTCAGCTTCCAGGGTATCGGCGCATGCCTTTCCCGAGGAAAGACTGACCGGCCTTTCCGAGGAAAATCCGCCCAAAAGGACAGCGACATGCTTGCCACCCATCAATACCCCCGACCTCACGGTCTCTGCTTTGCTTTTGCGGGCCTCGCCTGAAAGCGATTCTCGCCCCGTTTTCAATAGGCTGATTAGAACGACATTAAGGTTAATGAAGCGTTTACTTTCGTTAACTTTCGACCGCTCTGCCGATGATCGAATGCTTCGAATCAAACCGGCTTAAAGAATTCTGCCATTAGAATCATGGAGTTGCTACTTTTGAAATCGCTACATTTAGATTTTTTTAAACAATGAGCCCCGCATCGATGGTTCGATGCGGGGCTCAAAGCTTCGAAATGACAACGATATCACTCGCTGTCGTCGACCAGTTTCCAGACAAGGCCGCCCAGCGCTCCGCCGACGATAGGAGCAACCCAGAACAGCCAAAGCTGCTGCAAGGCCCAACCGCCGACGAACAAGGCCTGCCCCGTCGAGCGGGCCGGATTGACAGACGTGTTGGTGATCGGGATCGAGATCAGATGGATCAGCGTCAACGCCAGGCCAATGGCGATCGGCGCAAAGCCGGCCGGTACTTTGCTGCTCGTCGAACCAAGAATCACGACCAGGAAAAACAGCGTCAGCACGATCTCGGCTACCAATGCCGACACCATGGAATACCCGCCTGGAGAATGCTCCCCGTAGCCGTTCGCTGCAAAGCCGCCGAGCTGGAAATCAGCCTTGCCGCTTGCAATCAGATAAAGCACCGCCGCAGCGACGATCGCGCCAATCACCTGCGAGATGATATAGGGGATAAGCTGCCCGCCGGGAAAACGGCCGGCAACCGTCAAGCCGACCGAAACAGCCGGGTTGAAATGCCCTCCCGATATGCCGCCGACGGCAAAAGCCATGGTCAGCACGGTCAGACCAAACGCAAAGGCTACACCTAGAAAACCGATACCGAGGCTCGGAAATGCCGCTGCGAAGATCGCACTGCCGCAGCCGCCGAATACGAGCCAAAACGTCCCAAGAAACTCAGCAATGAGTTTTTTCTGCATGAAAGCTTTCTCCTCAGCCCGCAATCCGAACGAGAATCAACCACTGGTGAAAAAGATCCGGCAAGGACTTGCCGGACGAGGCCCACCCAACAGCAAATATCCGCCCGATTGCTCACGAATCAACAATTACGGCAAAACGATAGCACGCAACCGCTGATTTCTTGCGCAGTTAACGTTTGCGTTGAACAAAAATTACGCTAAGGACAATTTTCATCCGCTAAGCGCGCCTTAGCTTCACATGAATTGGTGGGATCATGACTGACGCGATATCTCCTTTGTCGCCGACCCCCTCGTCATCGAACAACGCTGTTGCAAATTCTCCGGCGCGTGTTCTGATCGCGAGCCTCATCGGCACAACGATCGAATTTTTTGATTTCTATGTTTATGCAACGGCGGCGGTTATCGTCTTCCCGAAGCTGTTCTTCCCTGCAAGCGACCCGACCTCGGCAACCCTGCAGTCCTTTGCCACCTTCTCCATCGCCTTCTTCGCTCGCCCGATCGGCGCGATGATCTTCGGTCACTTCGGAGACCGGATCGGCCGCAAGGCGACACTGGTTGCAGCTCTGATGACCATGGGCCTCTCGACGGTCGTGATTGGCATGCTGCCGACCTACGAATCGATCGGCGTCCTCGCACCGGTTCTGCTGGCGCTTTGCCGCCTCGGTCAGGGGCTCGGCCTCGGCGGCGAATGGGGCGGCGCGGTATTGCTGGCGACAGAAAATGCGCCGGAAGGCAAGCGCAGCTGGTATGCCATGTTCCCGCAGCTCGGCGCCCCCATCGGCTTCATTCTCTCGGCGGGTCTTTTCCTCATCCTGCGCGAAAGCATGGCTGATGCGGACTTCCTCAACTATGGCTGGCGCGTTCCCTTCCTGATCAGCATCGTGCTGGTGGCTGTCGGCCTCTATGTCCGCCTGAAGATCACGGAAACCCCCGAATTCCAGCGCGCGATCGAGAAGGAGGAACGGGTTTCCGTTCCGATTGCTGTCATTTTCCGCTCGCACCTCCGCAGCCTGATTCTCGGCACCATCATCGCGGTCGCGACCTTCGTGCTCTTCTACCTGATGACGGCCTTTACGCTCAGCTGGGGCACGAGACCTCCGGGCAATGGTCCTCTGCCGACCGGTCTCGGCTACTCGCAGGCCCAATTCCTCGTCGTCCAGCTCGTCGGCGTCGTCTTCTTCGGTCTGATGATTCCGGTCTCCGGCCTCTTGTCCGATCGCTATTCGCGCCGTCTGGTTTTGATCCTAACGACGATCGGCATCCTGATCTTCGGCCTCTTTTATGCATCGCTGCTGACGGCAGGCCTCACGGGTGCCTTCGTCTGCTCGATCATTGGTCTTGCCCTGATGGGGTTCACCTACGGTCCGATCGGCGCTGCGCTGGCAGCCCCTTTCCCGACGACGGTGCGCTACACCGGCGCCTCGATGACCTTCAATCTCGGCGGCATCGTCGGCGCATCGCTGGCGCCCTATATCGCCACCTGGCTCGCAACCACCTACGGCCTCGTCTATGTCGGCTACTATCTGGCGGCCGCCGCCCTGCTTTCGCTCATCGGCATCCTCCTTTCGGGCAGCGACGAAGTCTGAGAAACGCGACGCAACAGACTGAAAAGGCCGGGTTTTCACCCGGCCTTTTTGTTGAATCATTTTATGAGGTTCGAGCTTTTTACATCGAACCTATTCCGTTGTGACACCCTGGAACGGCCGAACTTCCCGACCGGGCATGAAGTGTCCGAGACGCTTGATCTCCCATTCCAGCTTGACGCCCGACTTCTCGAAAACCTCGCGGCGAACCTGCTCGCCGAGATATTCCAGATCGTAGCCCGTCGCCTGCTCCATGTTGATCATGAAATTGCAATGCAGCGACGACATCTGCGCACCGCCGATGACGAGGCCGCGGCAGCCCGCCTCGTCGATCAGCTTCCAGGCTGAAAGGCCCTCCGGATTCTTGAAGGTTGAGCCACCGGTTTTTTCCCGAATCGGCTGCACGGTTTCGCGATGAGCGCGCACCGCATCCATCTCGGCACGGATCTTGGCGCGGTCCTCCGGATAGCCCTCGAAAAGGACATGCGTGAAGATCAGATCTTCAGAGGCATCGGAATGGCGGTAGCTGTAACCCATCTCCGCATTGGTCAGGACATGCTTGTCACCCTTGCGGTCGACCGCATGTACTTCGATGACGCGCTCCCGTGTTTCCGCGCCGTTGGCGCCTGCATTCATCCGTGCAGCGCCACCGATGCTGCCCGGAATGCCGTAGTAGAAGTGGAAACCGCCGATGCTGTTGTCCATCGCCATTGCCGCGACGTGCTTGTCCGGGCAAATGGCACCGGCCAGAATGCGATTCTCGCCGGCAAGCTCGACCGAGCCGAAGCCCTTGGCTGAAAGCCTGAGAACGACGCCCGGAATGCCGCCGTCGCGCACCAAAATGTTCGACCCCACGCCGACGACCGTCAGCGGCACCTCTTCCGGCAGGATCTTCAGGAAGGCGATGAGATCATCCGTGTCATGCGGCTGGAACATCAGCTCCGCCAGCCCGCCGGAACGGAACCATGTCACACGATCCATCGGCGCGTCCGGCGTCAGCCGGCCCCTGATGCCTTTTACTCCGTCGCCGAGCGACGCCAGAAGCTTTTCCCCATTTACCTGTTTCATGCGGACGTACCCGAAAGGCCTTCCAATTCCTTTGGCAATGATGCTGCCCAATATGTGATGCTGCCAGCACCCAACAAAACCACAAAATCACCCGGCCGTGCAATCTCTGCAACCATGGCGGCAAGATCTTCCTGTGACGGCAGATAGCGCGCGTCGCGATGGCCGCCGGCCTTGATGCGCGAAACCAATGCCTGCGAATCGATGCCTTCGATGGGGTCTTCACCTGCGGCATAGACCGGCGCCAGGAAGATGCTGTCGGCATCGTTGAAGCAGGCTGCGAATTCCTCGAACAGGCTCGACAGGCGGCTATAGCGATGCGGCTGATGAACGGCGATGATCCGGCCCTTGCAGGCTTCACGCGCAGCCTTCAGCACGGCCTTGATCTCGACGGGGTGATGGCCGTAGTCGTCAAAAACCTTCACCCCGTTCCATTCGCCCGTCAGCGTGAACCGGCGCTTAACGCCGCCGAAGGATGCGAGCCCCTTGGCGATCGCCTCGCTGGAAATCCCCAGCCGGTTGGCAACGGCAACGGCAGCCGTCGCATTGGAAATATTGTGACGGCCAGGCATCGGCATCACGAGATCCTTGATCTGAAACACCTTGCCCGTGCGGCGCCTGCGGATTTCGACATCGAACAGTGAACGCGTGCCGTCGATGCGCACATTCGAGAAACGAACGTCCGCCTGCGGATTCTCGCCATAGGTGATGACCTTGCGGTCCTCGATGCGACCAACGAGCGCCTGCACTTCCGGATGATCGATGCACATGACGCCGAAACCGTAGAACGGCACGTTCTCGACGAACTGCCGGAAGGCGGCCCGGACGGCATCGAAATTGCCGTAATGGTCGAGATGTTCCGGATCGATATTGGTGACGACTGCGACGTCGGCCGGCAGCTTCAGGAACGTGCCGTCCGATTCATCAGCCTCGACCACCATCCACTCGCCCTCACCCATGCGCGCGTTGGTGCCATAGGCATTGATGATGCCGCCGTTGATGACGGTCGGATCCAGCCCGCCGGCTTCCAGAAGCGTCGCCACCAGCGATGTCGTCGTGGTCTTGCCATGCGTGCCACCGATAGCAATGGCGCTGCGGAAACGCATCAGCTCGGCCAGCATCTCGGCACGGCGCACGACCGGCAGCAGCTTTTCGCGCGCAGCGACAAGTTCCGGATTGGTCTTCTTGATGGCGGTGGAAACGACGACGACTTCGGCGTCGCCGAGGTTCTCTGCCTTGTGGCCGATATGGACCGGAATGCCCTTGTCGCGCAGCCGCTGCACGTTGGCGCTTTCCGATTGGTCGGAACCCTGCACGCGATGACCGAGGTTATGCAAAACCTCGGCGATGCCGCTCATCCCGATGCCGCCGATACCGATAAAATGCACAAGGCCGATTGCCTTCGGCAGCTTCATGCGCCTGCCCCCTTGAATTGCTGAATTGAACGTCCCGCGGCAATAGCCTCAACCATGTCGGCAAGCAAGTTTGCCGCACCCGGCTTGCCCGCCTGCTTGGCAGACGCGGCCATTTTTGCGAGCTTTTCCGGCATGGTCATGGCGCCGCGCAGGATGGTGGAAAGTTTCTCCGGCGTCAGCTCCGACTGTACGATGACCTTGACGCCGCCGGTTGCCGCCAGTGCGGCGGCATTGGCCGCCTGATCGTGATCGAGCGCATGCGGATAAGGAACCAGGATTGCCGGACGCCCGATAACGGCAAGCTCGGAGACGGTCGACGCGCCGGAACGGCAGAGAACCAGATGCGCAGCGCCAATGCGCTCCGCCATATCGTTGAAGAACGGCGCGACGTCGGCGCCCATATTAAGCTTTCTCGCGCAGCTGTTGACCGTCTCCATGTCCTCGGGGCGCACCTGCTGCGTGATCCGCAGGCGCTTGCGCAGCGGCTCCTCAAGCAGGCTGATCGCCGTCGGCACGGCCTTCGAGAAATACTGCGCGCCCTGGCTGCCGCCGAAGACGACCAGATTGAACGGATCGTCTGCCCCGGACGGCACATAGGGACGTTTTGCAGCTTCGATGACGGCGGGGCGCACGGGATTGCCCGTGGTCACCGTCTTCTCGGCAAATGCGCCGTTCTCCGTGAGGAAGCCGCCGGCAATAGCGCGCACGCGCGTCGCCAGCATCTTGTTGGCGCGGCCCATGACGGCGTTCTGCTCATGCAGCATGGATGGCACGCCCATGCGCGTGGCGGCAAGAAGCGGCGGGACCGTCGGATAGCCGCCGAAGCCGACGACGCAGACGGGCTTGATGCGCTGGATCAGCCTGCGCGCTGCGCGCATACCGGTCCACAGCGTCCAAAGGGCACGCGCGACCTTCAACGGGCTCTTCGAACCGATCGTCGCCGAAGGCACGACATGGATCTCGTCGGCCGGAAACTTGCCGGCATAGCGTTCGGCGCGGCTGTCGGTGACTAGATGCACGGAATAGCCGCGCTCCTTCAGCTTATAGGCCAGCGCCTCGGCCGGAAATACGTGACCGCCGGTTCCGCCGGCGGCAAGAAGGACAATGCCTTTACTCATAATTTTCGCTCCCGCGAACACCCCACTGCTCGGGGCATCTCCCTAATATAGGAAGCCGCCCTGGCCGCTTCATCGACACAGGCCAAGCCCTCCTCATAGACCGGCACTTCATGAAAAGCGACCGGAGAATGAAGGACGAGCGGGAGATATGAAGAGCAAATGGCCGGTAGTCCCAAGACGATCACTCCGCCGGCAATCCATGCGTCACGCGGAACATGGTCCGGTCCTGCGCACGCTTCTCCGGCCTGTGACGTGTCAGCGCCAGGATGAAGCCTGCCGTCACGCAGATCGCGGTCATCGACGAACCGCCGTAAGAAATCAGCGGCAGTGTCATGCCCTTGGCCGGCAGCAGCTGCAGGTTCACACCGATGTTGATGATCGACTGGATACCGATCTGCAATACGAGACCGGCAACGGCGAAGCGGTTGAAATCGTTCTTTTCCTTATAGGCATGCGACAGGCCGCGCAGTACGACGAAGGCGAAGATCAGCACGAGCACCATACAGAAGACGGCGCCGAACTCCTCCGCCGCGACCGAGAAGATGAAGTCGGTATGGGCGTCCGGAATGATGCGCTTGACCGTACCCTCGCCCGGGCCGACGCCGAACCAGGTGCCATGAACGATCGCCTCCTTGGCGGTATCGACCTGGAACGTATCGCCCTCGCCCGTCAGGAACTTGTTCACACGCTGCGCCACGTGATCGAAGACATAGTAAGCGGTGACGAAGCCGCCTGCGCCGAGACCGCCGAGCACGATGATCCACAGCCAGGGCATGCCGGCCATGAAGAACATGCCGCCCCAGACCGCGGTCGTCAGGATCGTCTGGCCAAGGTCAGGCTGCGCGACAAGCAGCGCAACGACGATGCCGAAGAGGATAATGGCGAAGAGATTGCCGGGAATCTCGGGTTGGCGCGCATGTTCGGAAAACAGCCAGGCACAGACGACGACGAAAGCGGGCTTCATGAATTCCGAAGGCTGGATCGACAAGGCCGCAATATTGACCCAGCGCCGCGAACCCTTCACTTCAATGCCGAAGAAAAGCGCGAAGAGCATCATCGCCAGCGACACGATCAGCAGAATGACCGCGGTCCGCCGCACCTGCCTAGGAGTCATGAAGGAAATGCCGATCATCGCGGCGACCGCCGGGATGAGGAACAGCGCGTGGCGCTTGACGAAATGGAACGGCTCAAGCCCAATGCGCTCCGCCACCGCGGGCGATGCGGCGAAGGACAGCATGAAGCCGATGCCGATCAAGAGGATGAAAAGGGCCAGAAATACGCGGTCGATGGTCCAGAACCACTCGGCCAAGGCCCCACGTTCGACGCGGCTTACCATATTATTTGCCTCCAGCTGCTGAACCGACCAGCATGGTGACGCCATCGATCGCAGCGACATGGCTGACGAAGGCGTCGCCTCTGACCTCGAAATTCTTGTACTGATCGAAACTTGCGCAAGCCGGTGACAACATCACCGCAGCGGACTCGTGTTCGTCCTTGTCAGCGTCCGCGGCAGCATGCGCGACGGCACGCTCCAGCGTGCCGGAAATCTCGTATGGCACCCGATCGCCGAGCGTCGCCGCGAACGCGGGCGCAGCCTCACCGATCAGATAGGCTTTGGATATACGGGGAAAGAGCGGCGCCAGACTGGTGATCCCACCTTCTTTCGGCAGACCTCCGGCTATCCAGTAGATATTCTCGTAGCTCGAAAGCGCGGGGGCAGCCGCATCCGCGTTGGTCGCCTTGGAATCGTTGACGAAGACGACTCGGCCACGCCGACCGACCGGCTGCATGCGATGCTTGAGACCCGGGAAGGATTTCAGTCCGGCCCGGATCTCGTTGGCGGATAAGCCGACGGCGAGGCAGGCGGCGATTGCCGCCGCTGCATTCTGTGCGTTATGGCCGCCGCGCAGGGTCTGGATACCATCGAGGTCGGCAATCTCTTTCGCCGCACCGTTCGATGCCCGCATGATACGGCTGCCCTCGGCATAAAGGCCATCCGCCAGTGCATGCCGGCGCGAAATGCGCATCACCTTGCCGCCCGCACGTTCGATGCGATCGGCGATCAAGGAGGAATGGCTGTCATCGATACCGGCGACGGCGATATCGCTGCCGGCGACAAGCCGCTCCTTGATGTCGGCATAATGCTGCATCGTGCCGTGGCGATCGAGATGATCGGGCGTCAGGTTCAGCAGAATGCCGGCAGAGGGGTTGAGTGTCGGTGCCAGATCGATCTGGTAGGAAGAGCATTCGACGACGTAGAAGCGTCCGGCCTTCGGCGGATCGAGGGTCAGCACGGCCGTACCGATATTGCCGCCGAGCTGCGTGTCGCGGCCGCTCGATTGCAGAATATGGGCGATCAGCGCCGTCGTTGTCGATTTTCCGTTCGTTCCGGTAACGGCAATGAACGGGCAATCCGGTGCATGCGCACGCCGCTCCCGAACGAAAAGCTCGACATCTCCAATGATCTCGACGCCGGCGGCGTGGGCAAGATCGACGGTCCAATGCGGTTTGGGATGCGTCAGCGGAACGCCGGGCGACAGGACGAAGACCGAAAGACCATTCCAGTCGATCGTTCTCAGATCCGCGACCTTTATTCCCTCCGAGGCCGCCTTGGCCACGCTGTCCGGATTGTCGTCCCAGGCCGTCACATCGGCGCCACCGGCGACGAGCGCACGCGCCGTTGCAAAACCCGAACCGCCAAGGCCGAAGAGTGCGACCTTCTTTCCTTTCAGCGTGGTGACGGGGATCATCGGCGCCTCACCGCAGTTTCAGGGTGGAAAGGCCGACCATCGCCAGGATGACGGCGACGATCCAGAAACGCACGACGACCTGGCTCTCCGTCCAGCCCTTCTTTTCGAAGTGGTGGTGGATTGGCGCCATCAGGAAGACGCGGCGCTTGGTCATCTTGAAGAAGCCGACCTGGATGATGACAGAAAGCGCCTCGAGCACGAAGAGGCCGCCGATGATCGCCATGACGATCTCGTGCTTGGTGGCGACGGCGACCGAGCCGATCATGCCGCCAAGCGCCAGCGAGCCGGTGTCACCCATAAAGATGGCCGCCGGCGGCGCGTTGAACCAGAGGAAGCCGAGACCGGCACCAATGACGGCACCGAGAACCACCGCGAGCTCACCTGTGCCGGGCACGAAATTGATTGCCAGATAGTCGGCAAAGACGAAGTTGCCGGCGAGATAGGCGATCACGCCGAAGGAAGCCGCCGCAATCATGACTGGCACGATGGCAAGCCCGTCGAGACCGTCGGTCAGGTTGACGGCATTGCCTGCGGCAACGATGACGAAGGCGCCGAACAGCACGAAGAACATGCCGAGATTGAGCAGCAGGTTCTTGAAGAAGGGAAAGGCGATCGACGAGCCGAAGGTCGAGCCGGCCGGCCCGGAGGACAGCGCCGTCGTCATCATGAAGTAGACGGCAATCGCGGCAATCACGAATTCGATGCCGAGGCGCGCGCGGCCGGAAAAGCCCTTGTCGCTCTGCTTGGTCACCTTGAGATAATCGTCGTAGAAGCCGATCGCGCCGAAACCGAGCGTCACGAGCAGCGTGGCAACGACATAGACATTGGCGAGATCGGCCCAAAGCAGCGACGACACGACGATGCCGGCGAGAATCATCAGGCCGCCCATGGTCGGCGTACCGGCCTTTTTAAAGTGCGTCTGCGGACCGTCGGCACGGATCGGCTGTCCTTTGCCCTGACGCACGCGCAGGGAGGAGATGATTCGCGGTCCGAAGAGAAAAACGATCAACGCTGACGTGAACAGGGCACCGCCGGTACGGAACGTGATGTATCTGAACAGATTGAGGAATCTGAAGTGAGTACTGAAAAAATGAATATGGTCCGACAGTTCGGCAAGCCAGATCAGCATAAGAGCCCTTTCTAAAGCCCCTGATGGGTGTGGTGGCCCGTGTCGGAAAATGCGGGAAACTTGTCAAGCAAGCCCGCGACAATCTTTCCAAACCCCATTCCCAGTGACGATTTCACCATCAAGACATCGCCGGAGGCGACAGAATTGAGCGCGAATTCCGAGAGTTCCTCCGTCGTCTCACGATATTCGACATGAACACTTTCCGGCAGCTCATCCCTCAACGCCGCCATCTCCGGACCCGCCAGCCAGACATGCTCGATACCGGCCGCCAAAAGCGGTCCGGCAAGATTTGCATGCACGCGCTGGGCATAGTCCCCCATTTCCAACATATCGCCGAGCATGGCGATCCGCCTGCCCGCCCGGCCGCCTGGTCCCGCATGTGGCGACGTCGTCGCCAGCAGCGCGATGGCCGCGCGCATGGACGCAGGATTGGCGTTGTAGCTCTCGTCGATCAGCGTGAAATAGCCGCTGCCGATCGCGCGCTTGTGGCGTTGGCCCCTGCCTTTTTCCGGTTGCAGATCCGCCAAGGCGTCAACGGCCTGATCGAGATCGGCTTCCACGAGCATGACCGCACCGAGTACGGCAAGCGCATTTTCCGCGACATGGCGGCCCGGCGCGCCGAGCGCCACCTCCATGGTCTCGCCGCCGATCGTCAGCCAAAGCGTTGAATTCTCTTCCGAGGCATTGAATTCAGCGAGGCGTACATCGGCCTTGGCGTGCTGGCCGAAGCTGTGCACATGCTCGATGCCGGCCGCCACGGCAGCCTTCTCCAGCATCTCGAACTGATCGTTGTCGTGATTGAGTATGGCATGGCCGCCCGGTACGACACCGTCGAAAATTTCCGCCTTCGCGGCGGCGATCTCGCTGATGCTGCTGAAGTTGCCGAGATGAGCCGGCGCGATCGTGGTGATGATCGCTACGTGCGGCTGCACCATCTTGACGAGCGGTCGGATTTCCTCCGGATGGTTCATGCCGATTTCGAAAACGCCGAAGTCGGTGTCCTCGGGCATGCGCGCCAGAGTCAGCGGGACGCCCCAATGATTGTTGAACGAAGCAACAGAGGCGTGCACCTTGCCCGAAGGTGTCAGCGCCCGCCGCAGCATCTCCTTGGTCGTCGTCTTGCCGACCGAACCCGTGACCGCGATGATCTTAGCCTGCGTACGCTTGCGGGCGGCAACGCCGAGCCGTGCGAGCGCCGCCAATACATCGTCCACGACAACCTTCGGTACGGTCAGGCTGCCCATTGCCGGCAGGCGTGCCTCGCTGATGACGATGAACGCCGCACCGTTCGCCATAGCGACATTGGCATAGTCGTGACCATCGACGCGATCGCCCTTGATAGCAAAGAAAGCTTCGCCCGGCTGAATGGAACGACTGTCTATGGAAATGCCCGTAATGCCCGCGGGCAGCGATCCGACGAAGCGGCCCGAGATTGCAGCGATCAGATCCTCGGTTGTCCATAGCCAGCTCAAGACTTCAAATCCTCCAATGCTTTGCGCAATTCGGCATGATCGGAGAACGGCTGCGTCACGCCGCCGATCGTCTGACCTTCCTCATGCCCCTTGCCGGCGACGATCAGCGTGTCGCCGGATTTCAACAGGCCGACTGCCTTCCGGATCGCTTCGGCACGATCGCCGATCTCGGTCGCACAGACAGCCGCCGCCATGATTTCCGCGCGGATTGCTGCCGGATCTTCCGAGCGTGGATTATCGTCGGTGACAACAACGACATCGGCAAGACGGCAGGCGATCTCGCCCATGATCGGACGCTTGCCGCGATCACGATCCCCGCCACAGCCGAAGACGACGATGACGCGGCCAGTCGTGAACGGCCGCACCGAATTCAGCACGTTTTCAAGCGCATCCGGCTTATGGGCATAATCGACATAGGCGAGCGCACCATCATGGGTATGACCGACCAGCTCCAGGCGGCCCGACGCACCGACGAGCTTTTCGAGTGCCGCCATGGCGACCGGTGCGGCGACACCGGTCGAAATGGCGAGGCCTGCAGCGACCAGCGCATTGGCGATCTGGAAGTCGCCGGCCAGCGGAATATGGATCTCGAAGATATCGTCGCCGATATGGACCTCGGCGATCTGCTTGTGGCGGAAGTGCTCGACGCGCTTGAGCGTCAGGAAATCACCCTTGCGCCCTACGGTGCGAACATCTTGCCCTGCGTCGCGCGCGGCAGCGATTGCCTGAGGCGACCATGGATCGTCCGAAAAAATGACGGCCGGCGAACCTTTCGGCAGCAAATCCCGAAACAGCCGCATCTTGGCGGCCATATAGTCCTCGACCGTCGGGTGATAGTCCATGTGGTCGCGGCCAAGATTGGTGAAGCCGGCGGCAGCAAGCTTCACGCCATCGAGCCGGAACTGATCGAGGCCGTGGCTGGACGCCTCCATGGCCGCATGCGTGACACCTTCGTCGGCAAGCTCGGCCAGCAGCTTGTGCAGCGACACCGGGTCTGGCGTCGTCAGCGCGCCATATTCGTTGCGGGTCGGTGAAACGACGCCGGTCGTGCCGATCATGGCTGCGGGATGACCCGCGAAAGCCCAGATCTGCCGTGTGAAGGATGCGACCGAGGTCTTGCCGGCGGTTCCCGTCACGGCCACCATCGTTTCCGGCTGCCGTCCGTAAAAGCGCGCAGCGGCGACAGCGAGGAACAGGCGCGGCTCGGAGACCTGCAGCAGAGGCACACTGCCGGCATCGGCTTCATGGCCCGCAACGACAACGCGGGCCCCTCGCGAAACAGCATCGGCGATGAAACTCGCACCGTCAGCCTTCGTGCCGGCCACGGCGACAAAGGCCATGCCGGGCGACACCTTACGGCTGTCTGCGGAGATCCCGCTTATCTCAAGATCACCAAGCGCTCCGCCGATGTGTGTGTTGAGTTCCGGAAATACATTTCCGGCAATATCCCGCAAGTTCATCGAATGTACTTTTCGCCTTCTCGATCAGTCCGCCCCTCGCGAATCGACGTGTGTATTCTTTCACGCTTAATAAGACGCCAGCAAGGCCGAGTCATCTTTTCCAAAGCTGGGCTGCACCCCGAGAATCGGCGCCGCTCTGGCGATGATGTCACGGGCGATCGGCAACGCCGTAAAGGCTGAAATCGTCCCGCCGCCGCGTTCGCCGCTCTTCGGCTCGTCGATGAAGGTCATGACCATGTATTGGGGATTGTCGATCGGAAATGCCGCCAGGAAGCTGTTGAAGTTCAGATTATGCGAATAGCGGCCGTTGACGACCTTGTCGGCTGTACCGGTCTTGCTGCCGACGTTGTAGCCGGGAACGCGCGCATTGCGCCCCGAGCCTCTGGTGCCGTTGAACTCGAGCAGGTAGCGAATATCGTTGCTGGTACTCTTCTTGACCACCATCTTCGCGATGGCGTCGGCCTGGTCGCGCGTGCGAGGAAGAAAGGTCGGCTCGATCAGCTTGCCGCCGTTGACAAGGGCCGACGCGGCGACGGCGGTCTGCAGCGGCGTCGTCGAGACCCCGTGGCCGAAGGAAATGGTGATCGAATTGATCTTCTTCCAGACCCTAGGCTGGCTTGGCGCCTTCACTTCCGGCAGCTCGGTATCCATCTTGGTGAGCAGGCCCAAGCGGGTCAGGAATTCCTTGTGCCCATCGATGCCGACAAGATCGGCGATCTTGGCCGTACCGATATTTGATGAGTACTGGAAAATTTCCGGGACGCTGAGCACGCGGCGCTGACCGTGGAAATCGTGAATGGTAAAACCGCCGATACGTATCGGGTTGCTGGCGTCGAAGGCATCGCGCAGCGTCACCTTGCCGTCGTCGAGCGCCATCGCCATGGTAAACGTCTTGAAGGTCGATCCCATTTCGAACGTGCCGTTCGTCATGCGGTTGAGCCAGCCTTCGGAGGCACCCTCGCTCGGATAGTTCGGATCGAAATCGGGCGCCGAGGCCATGCCCAGCACCTCGCCCGTGTGGACGTCGAGTATTGCTGCGCCGGCACCCTTGGCCTGAAAATTCTTGACGGCGTTGACCACCGCATCGCGAACGATGCCTTGGACACGCAGATCGATCGAGAGCTTCACGGGCTGCAGCGGCTGATCGTTGGTCATGCCGGCGGCGGCCAGATCGGCGAGCCCCTGATCGTCGATATATTTCTCCATGCCCGCAACACCGCGATTATCGATATTGACGTAACCGAGAATATGAGGAGCGGTCGTGCCGCCGGGATAGAAGCGGCGCTTCTCAGGCCGGAAGCCGATGCCGGGAATGCCGAGCGCTAAAATCTGGCTCTGCTGCTTCGGCGTCAGCTGGCGGCGAAGCCAGGCAAAATGTGACGTCTTCGACGAAAGCTTCCTGTAGGTGGACTTGGCATCGAGATCCGGCAGGACCTTGCGCAGTTCCTCTACGGCCTCATCCGCATCGATGATCTTGTTCGGCTCGGCAAACAGCGAGACGGTGCGGATATCGGTCGCCAGCAATGCGCCGTTACGATCGACAATATCCGGACGAGAGGCCATCAGACGATCCGGCGGCAGAATGCTCGACGTTATATCCGGCAGAGTCATGGCGAATTGAGCCAGCCGACCGCCGATCACGCAGTAGATCGCGACGAAGCTTGCCACCAGCAGCACCACGCGGCTCTTGGCCTGATTGGATTTCCGCTTATGTGCACCCTCGAATGTCGAACGGGAAAAGCCATCGCTTGGGCGGTTGTTGCCGTCGGTAGAGAAGTGCGCCTTGCTCTTCAGGACCATGATGCGAGAAAGAAAAGACATTATTCCTCCACCGATCCCGTTGCGATGTTGTCGATATCCGGCTTCTTGCGTTTGGCGAGAGCCGGCTTCGGCCGCGGCGCCGGAGCGGCGGCCACATCGGCTATCGCCTTCCTGATCTGCGCATCGGTCGTATCGCCGCCCTTGGAGGCTACGGACGCACTCCCCTTAGCGCTGCCCGCCTTGCTCTTCGGATCATTCGATGCCGTTACAGGGGCGGGAGGAGGAAGCTGCGAGCGCAGCATCGGCAATTCGCTTGGCTGAACGATCGCGGTCGACAGCGTCGGCTGAAGCTGAAGTTCGCCGCTGTAATTGTTCACGAGACGCTCAAGACGGTTTGGCTGAGAAACGAGAGCCCAGTCCGCCTTGAGGAGATCGATCGTATCTCTTTCAAGCTTGATTTCGGATTCGAGACGGCGAACCTCCTCCAGCTTCAGCTCGGCACGATGCTTGATCGTATAGGTCACGCTGGCCATGGCCGTCATGACGCCGATCAGCACGATGTCAAAAGTCTTCAGCATTTTAGCCCCCAAGCTTTCCGAGACTGGCGAGACTGGGCAGATCGAAGATCGAGAGATCCGCCGCCTCCCCCGGCGCCAAGGTGCGAACCCCCGCACGCAGCTTGGCCGAACGAGCGCGCGGATTGACTTCCGCCTCAGCGTCACTCGCAGAAACCATCGACTTGCCGACCGGCTCGAAGGTGGCAGGCCGCTCGTTCACCATCGGCATGTGCCGTGACCCGACAGCACGGCCCGAGCGATCGGCAAAGAACTTCTTAACGATCCTGTCTTCCAGCGAATGGAAGGTCACGACGACAAGACGCCCGCCCGGCTTGAGGGCGCGCTCGGCCGCAAACAATGCCTGCGCCAATTCGCCAAGCTCGTCATTGACGAAAATGCGCAATGCCTGGAAGACCCGCGTCGCCGGATGAATCTTGTCCTTCGCCTTTCGCGGGGTCACGACCTCGATCAGCCCGGCCAGATCGCGGGTGGTCACGAAAGGAGCCTCGGCCCGACGTTTCTCGATCGCATGAGCGATGCGCGGCGCCTGCTTTTCTTCGCCGAGAAACACAAAGATGCGAATGAGATCGGCGAGCTTTGCACGATTGACCACATCGGCGGCCGACACGCCGCTTGCCGACATGCGCATATCGAGCGGCCCGTTCTTATTGAAGGAAAAACCGCGCTCGGCCTCGTCGATCTGCATCGAGGAAACACCGATATCGAGCACGACGCCGTCAAGGCCGCCGCTAGGAGCATGATCGGCGAGCTCGGAAAACTGCGATTGAATGAGATTGAGATGGCCCGCATGCGCCGCAACGAGCGCCCGACCTGCCGCGATCGCCGTCGGATCGCGATCGAGCGCGATCACATCGGCACCAGCGGCAAGAATAGCCGACGTATAGCCGCCAGCCCCGAATGTTCCGTCAAGAATGATCTTGCCTGGTGCCGGAGCCAGCGCCTCGATCACCTCTGGAAGAAGAACCGGAATGTGACGAACTGGTCCGCCACCGGCATCAGAAGAACCTCCGCCTGAATTCGCCGCCATTCCGCTTCTCCGCTTTACTCCGAGCGCCTGCCAGCCAGCCTGCGCTCCTCTCGTGCTTGCTCCTGCAAGGCCAGAAAGGCCTCTGGTCGCCACAATTGAAAATGATCCGCCCGACCGACGAAGGTCACTTCGCCCGCAATCCCGGTGAAGTCGCGGATGAAATCCGTGACCGTCAACCGCCCTTCCGCATCGAGCTTCATGAAGACCCCGCCCCCGTGGATGAGGAGCGACATCTGGTTCGCCGCCGGCGAAAACGGATCGTCCGCCGCAATCTGCCGCTCGAAGCGATCGAGCAGATCGAGACCACCGACGCTGATCGCCGGAAACACAAAATCCTGAAAGCAATACAGCTCCTGGATATTGCGCTCGGCCAGCACGGAACGAAACGCCGCCGGCACGGAAACGCGGCCCTTGGCATCGATCCGGTTGGTCGCATTCGACAGGAAGCGGTTCATGACGCGAAACACCCGTTCCCCATGACCTGCAGGCAATCACGCGCTCGCAGGCACAGCCAAAATCGGACACAGCTTCGCAAGCCGAAAGAGCCGACACCCCTTCGACACTCCCAGGACGAGAGCAATCACGGCTTTGCGATGATTGGGCTCTGATTTGCCCATATGCAGTGTTCTTTTGGGATACCATGGGACCATATGGGCGTCAATGGGATGAAGCCACGTCAGACGTGGCCGCAGCCCGAATATTCATAAGCCGTTAAGTTTAACGAAAGGTTAGGATGGGCTTCAGGAGACATCCGGAAATGGATTGTTTTCACAAGCGAAAACCTTCACCTGTAACGCCCTGGAACCCTTGAGATTCAAGGCATTCGGCAGCTTGCGAAATTATTTCGCGAGAGCACGGGACATGCCTTCCCAAGATGGCGCGGTGATTTGCCAGTTGGCCTGTAAGCCGGGTTCTGTATGGCTCCGGCCAAGGCCGGAACGTGGCAGCCATTCATCTGGGACGGCGCTTGCGCGACGCCTCGTGCAACCCACCCGGATGACCGGCCCGGAAACGGGCTGGAACGCTTGCGCGCTCCGCGTCATCCCTATTCGGTTTTGCTCCCGGTGGGGTTTTCCGTGCCGTCGCTGTTGCCAGAGACGCGGTGGGCTCTTACCCCACCCTTTCACCCTTACCCGATCCTGAGATCGGGCGGTTTGCTTTCTGTGGCACTTTCCCTGAGGTTGCCCTCGCCGGACGTTATCCGGCACCGTGTTTCCGTGGAGCCCGGACTTTCCTCACCTCATCGCCTTTCGGCATTGATGAAGCGCGGCTGCCCGGCCAACTGGCATAGGCTCATTAACCGAGACCGCCCACAAATGCCACCTAAATATGCGGCCTTATGTGGGCTCAACATCAATCACGGAAATGCGCTGAGAAATCCGTGTCGTAGCCCTCGTCCTTGATTCGACCTGCGAGCAGCAGCTCCGCCCCCAGCCGGCCGATTTCATCCGAACTCTTCGCAGCCGTGCCGCAGCCGCCAGTCAGGACAGCCACGCGCGGAGAAGACGTATAGCCGATCATCGGATAACCTGATGGCGAATAAGAGACAGCGCAGGAATTGGTGAAAGAAGGCGCCCTCTTCATGTCGGGAACGAGCCTGTGGAATATCCGCACCAGATGCGCGCGCGCGCCATCGCGGCCAGCAGTGCGGAACCAGGCACGCAATTCCCCCTCGCTCTCGAATTGAAGATCGTCCGGATCGCCGCCGATCTTGATGTAGTACTTGCCGTCGGGGTACCGGATCGGCGGCAGCATATAGATGCTGTCCACGTCTTCGGGCGCCACTGAAATCAAAGAAGGCATGCCGGAAAGCGCCTCGGCCTCCGCCTCAGTGACCTCGAAGAAGGTAACCGTACGTCCATAAACCTTCATCTCAACAGGTCGCGGCAAGAGATTCTCGGCAATGGAGAAACCGCCGGCGGCGAGCAGGATCTTTTCTGCGCGGAACGTTTCGCCTTCAGCAGTCGTCACGACTGCCAGTCCACCCTCGTCGCGGATCGACAGCGCCGTCTGTCTGATGATCCGCGCGCCTGCCTCTTCCGCCAGCAGCGATTGCGCCTTCACGAGGCGGCGCGGACTGATATGGCCAGCTCCATGCGGTTCGAATACGCCTTCGCTTCCCGGTGAAAAGGCGAAGAAGGGAAACTTCGCCCTGAGCCCGGCATCGTCAAGCAGCTCAGTTTGAACGCCGAGCCGGCCAGCTGCCTTGATGACATCGCCGATATAGGTCGCTTCGCCGCCCCGCTTCGGACCGGTGACAAGGCAGCCGACCGGAGCGTAGAACTGGATGCCGCTATCCCGTTCGATCTCCGCATAGCGGCCGATCGAACGGTTTGCGAGACAGGCCCAGTCCGTGTCCGGGTCGATCGTACGGGTAATGCGGCCCTCGTCGTAATGACTGCCGAAAACACCCTGATGGCTGGCGCGATCTTCAGGTTCATCCGGCCCGATGACGGCGATGCCATCCGTTTGGTTTGCCAGGTGACGGGCAGCAGCTGCCCCCATCATGCCCCGGCCAACGACGATGAACCTGAAATCCGCTGCCATGCTGTAACCCTCACCCATTGTCGCGATTTCGATAGCACGGAAAGCGATTCCGCCCTACCCGAAACCCTGGCGTGAATGTCAGTCCAGAAGCGCCAGCACCTTGCCGCAGTAGCGCTTCGAGATCGGGTTCATGCGCGTGGCGGCATGACCGGCGTTGTATTTGAGGATAGTATTGCAGGTCGGGCCGCCGCCGAGGTCCTGCGCCATGGCGAGATATTTCATGCCGAACTTGATGTTCGTTTCGGGATCATAGAGCCCCTTGGGCCGGCCCGTGTAACCCATCAGCCTGGCGGTTGCCGGCTTGATCTGCATCAGGCCGATTTCGCCGGCGCTTCCACGGGTTTTCGGATTGAAATTGCTTTCGATCCGAATGACGGCGGTGGCGAGTTCGACTGCGACGCCGTTCTGCTTGGCATATTTGGCAATCAGCGCGGAATAGCGATTCTGCCGCGCGAAGGAGGATTCGGCGCCGCGCAATTCGGCGGGAACATTGGGAACCGGAAAGCCGGTGGTGCGGCTGACGATCTTGAGAGGAACCGTTTTATGCTTTGCGTGACGCTGGCCCGCAAAGGCGCAATCATATCCCACCAGCAGCACGGCCACGCATGCTACAGCCGCAACAATCAAATTTTTCATGTAGTCTTTTGTCTCCAGGGGCGGGACCGCGGACAGCACAAGCCGTCACGTCCGGCTGGAGGCAAAAAGAGCCGCCGGAATGCACAGTCCCCATTAGTCGTCTACGGCCGCGCGACACACAAAACCAAACTGCACGACCGCCGTTCAGCGAGCGCCGTTAGACCAATGCAATGCGGAGATAATAGGGAAAAGCTGTGGCGTAGCAGGGAGTTACGCTTTTTTTTGCATCCATAGCCGGCTATAAATGCAGACGACTGGATCGAACAGGCTACGAATAACGAGGCAAAGTCAAAAGCAGGCGATGCAGCGTATCGATCGTGGAGACGTCGGCAATGCCGTCCACTCGTTCCTGCCGGAAATGACGTTGGAAGGCCTCAACGTCGCCCTTCAGTTTTTCCGAGAATTCTCCAGTTATTTCAGTACCGTAGCCATAGAGCGAGAGCATGGACTGCAAGGCCTCGATCGGCTGGCCCACATCACCTTTCTGGAAGAAGCGACCGCCGGTGATCGAAGCCGGCTCGGTCCAGTGCCCCACACCTGCTGCAGCGAGCCGCGCCCAGGGGAATTTTTCGCCCGGATCGACCTTGCGCACAGGTGCGACATCGGAATGTCCCAGCACCCTTTCGGGCGCGATCGCCCAGCGTTGGCCGCAATCGCGACACAGTTCGATCACCGCTTCGATCTGCGCATCAGGGAAATCCGGCAGCCCGCCCGGATGGCCGGCATTGGCAATCTCGATGCCGATCGACGATGAATTGATATCTGTCTCGCCATGCCAGGAGCTCTTGCCGGCATGCCAGGCGCGACGCTCTTCCTGAACGAGCTGGATGACGCGCCCGTCCTCGAAAACGAAATAATGGCTCGACACCTGGCTTTCCGGACGACAGAGCCAATCAAGCGCCCCTTCGGCAGTGCCCATGCCGGTATAGTGCAGGAGGATCATATCGGGCCGACGCCCATCCCGCCGTTCGCTATGGTTCGGCGAAGGCTGCACATCGGCGCGAGCGAAATCGGCCTTGAATGCACTCATGCTGCGCGGCGTTCTTTCTCGATCTCGGCATAAGCTGCATTCAGAGCTGCCATCCGCTCATTGGCGATGGCATGAAACTCCTCCGGCACCCCTCGCGAAACGAGGCGATCGGGATGGTTCTCATAGACGAGGCCATGATAGCGGCGTCGGATCGTCGGAAAATCGTCCTGGCGCGACACACCGAGCACCTTGTAGGGATCGCGGCCGCCAATGCTGACATGGCGGGCCATGATCTGCTCGAACCGCTCCTCGGTCATATGAAAGATTTCTGCGACATGCTGAAGAAAAGCCATTTCCTTCTCATGGATCAGGCCGTCAGCCTTGGCGATGTGGAACAGGCCGTCGAGCACATCTTCCAGCACCGGGCAGTTCTTGGTGCAGGTCTCGCAAAGCGAGGAAAGCCGCTCCGCATAGGCCTCGTAGCCGGCCACATCCTGGCGCGCCAGATTATAAAGGCGGGCGACATTCTTGGCCTGGTCGGGCGGGAACTCGAATATCTCGCGAAACGCATTGATTTCGTTTTCCGTCACCACGCCGTCCGCCTTCGCCATTTTGGCCGAAAGCGCGATGATGGCGACGGAAAACGCCACCTTGCGGCGGGTTTCCGGGTCACCCTCGAATACAGTGCGAATAGCTTCCACCACCGCCGACAGGGCATTGCCGGCAGTGCTACCGATAGCATTCAGCAATTTTTCCCAAAACGACATTGCGGTCTCGGCATCTCTCTCAAACAGTACAACACCTTGATCAAATTATGGTTGCCATTGCAAGCAGTCCATTCGTCGCAAGACCGAAAACACTTTTCACAAATTGGTAATGATTGCGGGCTCCGACCCGGGGCCGACTGAGCTCCGGCGGCCCTCCAACTGCGCGTCGAACCGCGAGTTTCTTAAATTCTTTACTTTACAGCCATGCCCGCCTGTCGCATCCATTTCACCGCAACCATCGAAATGAAGCAGCTCGACTGCAAGGAGGATCTCCATGGCCAAACAAAAAGTCGCAATGCTCACTGCCGGCGGATTGGCGCCCTGCCTTTCGTCTGCCGTTGGCGGGCTGATCCAGCGCTATAGCGACGTGGCGCCTGATCTCGACATCATAGCCTATCGTTCCGGCTACCAGGGAGTTCTGCTGGGCGACAGCATCGAGGTGACGCCGGCCATGCGCGAGCGTGCGCACCTGCTGCATCGCTATGGCGGCTCGCCAATCGGCAACAGCCGCGTCAAGCTCACCAACATTGCCGATTGCGTCAAGCGCGGGCTGGTCGAGGAAGGCGAAAACCCGCTGCGCGTAGCAGCCGAGCGGCTGGCCTCCGACGGCGTCACCATCCTTCACACGATCGGCGGCGACGACACCAATACGACAGCGGCCGATCTCGCGGCCTATCTCGGCGCCAACGGCTATGATCTGACCGTCGTCGGCCTGCCGAAGACGGTTGACAACGACGTCGTGCCGATCCGTCAGTCCCTAGGCGCCTGGACGGCCGCCGAAGTTGGCGCCCACTTCTTCGACAATGTCAGCAACGAACAGACCGCCGCACCGAAAACGCTCGTCATCCATGAAGTGATGGGCCGTCACTGTGGCTGGCTGACTGCCGCGACCGCGCGCGCCTATATCCAGAAAAGCAGCGCCAACGAATATGTCGAAGGCTTCATGATGAACGCCGAGATGAAGGGCATCGACGGCCTTTACCTGCCGGAAATGGCATTCGACATCGAGGCGGAAGGCGAGCGCCTGCGCAATATCATGGAGAAGACGGGCCAGGTAACGCTGTTCGTCTCGGAAGGCGCCGGCCTCGACGCCATCGTCGCCGAACGGGAAGCTTCGGGCGAAACCGTCAAGCGCGACGCCTTCGGCCATGTAAAGATCGACACCATCAACGTCGGCGGCTGGTTCCAGAAGCAGTTCGCAGCGATCATCGGCGCCGAACGCTCCATGGTGCAGAAGTCGGGCTATTTCGCACGCTCCGCCCCCGCAAACGGCGAAGACCTCCGTCTGATTCAGGGCATGGTCGACCTTGCAGTGGAAAACGCGCTCAACAAAGTATCGGGCGTCACCGGACATGACGAAGGTCAGGGCGGCAAGCTGCGCGTAATCGAATTCCCGCGCATCAAGGGCGGCAAAGCCTTCGACATGTCCGTTTCCTGGTTCGCCGAAGTCATGGACCATATCGGGCAGAAATACACGCAAGCCTGACTGATCGCCGATCGATCGGGCCGATTGATGATAAGGCGGCCTGATTGATAATAAGGCGGATTGACGGATCGCCAATCCGATGTCTTTGCTGGCGGCGAAATAGGAATTAGGGGAGGATTCCATGTCCATCGAAACCTGGCTCGCTTTCGCCGCCGCATCCTGCATCATGCTGGCCATACCGGGTCCGACCATTCTCCTGGTCATATCCTATGCGCTCGGCCATGGCCGCAAGACGGCCTTGGCGACCGTGACGGGCGTCACTTTGGGCGATTTTACGGCAATGACCGCCTCGCTTGCCGGTCTGGGCGCCCTGCTCGCCGCCTCTGCCGCATTGTTTACGATTCTCAAGCTGATCGGCGCAGCCTACCTCGTTTTCCTCGGAATCAAGCTCTGGAGAGCCCCCATCGTGACGGGTCCGATGGGCGACAATGACAATCTTCCGGAGGAAAAACCGCTAAAGATCATGATGCACGCCTACGTTGTGACAGCACTCAACCCGAAGAGCATCGTCTTCTTCATTGCGTTCGTTCCGCAATTTCTCGACATGTCGAAACCATTTCTTGAGCAAACGCTTATTCTGGAGGCAACTTTCCTCACTTTGGCGGCACTGAACTCGTTGATTTATGTGTTCGTGGCCGACATGGCACGCGGCTTCATCCGCAAGGCAAGCGTGCAGCGCGCCGTTAACAGAACGGGCGGAACCCTTTTGATCGCAGCCGGCGCGGTGACCGCCGGATATCGCCGGATGGCCGCCTGAGGCAGTGCAGGGTTGCGGCGCGATCACGGATAGGTTAATGGGGATTCATAAATTTATCGATCCTGTGGCCGAATTTGGCGGTCCTGTGGCCGAATTGCATCGAAATTTGGTTTGGTTTTTTCGAAAGTGACAGAATGGTAACGATCGGATTTCCCAGCCTGAAGCGCAGCGTTGCCTTTTCGGCAGTGATGTGCGGCGCTCTCGCCGGGTGTGCAAGCACTCAGCAGCAGCAGACGTCTCAGGCAGAACTCCCGTCGGCACACGCCAACGTGCCGCATCCGAATACGACCCTGACCGCAACTGGCGCAGCGGCGCCTGCAGGCGGCACAGCGGTGGCCGCAGTATCTCCGACATTCATCGGGCCGCAGCAACCGCAGACAATGCTGGCGAAATCCGGCCGCGTTGCTCCGGGCACCGTAAATCAGCAGCAGGCCGACGCGGCACAAGGGCGCTTTGGCCCGCAGACGGCGGCGAACGCGACCAATCAGGGAACGGCCGCAATCGCTGCCGCGACCGGTGCACCGGTCGCCGGCACTTCGACGGCTGCCGCCTATGCGGCATCGGATGTCCCCATGGTTCCTTCCGTTGTCGCAATCCCGATGCCTAACCCGGCCCGCCCGGGCGACGCCGCGCTGACGCCCCTTTCCGCGGGCGTTGCAGCGGGCGAGCCTACCATTCCGATGACATCGGACGTTGCGGCCATTCAGGTCGCCGTGCCGACGCCGCGGCCCGACTCCATGGCGCAGGCGGAAGTCGCCTTCGCCACACCCGCGCAGATCGGCGTCCCGCGCTATTCCGACAACCGCATGCGTTATGATTTCAATTTCGACACCAGCGGTCCGACCGTCGTTCCAGCGGTAATGACAGCAGCGCCGAATTATGATTCCGACGTGCCGGCGGAGGAAAAGGGTTACGTTTCGAAGCTCATCCAGAAATACGCGAAGCTCTACGAAATCCCGGAATCCCTCATCCATCGCGTCGTCCACCGCGAAAGCCGCTACAACCCCAAGGCCTACAACCGGGCGGGATATTTCGGACTGATGCAGATCAGGTACAATACGGCCAAGTCCATGGGTTACCAAGGTCCGCCGTCCGGCCTTCTCGACGCGGAAACCAACATCAAATACGCCGCCAAATATCTGCGCGGCGCTTGGATGACGGCAGACAGCAAGGCTCAAAACAAGGAAACCAACGCCGTGCAGCTTTACGCCCGCGGCTATTACTACGACGCCAAGCGTAAGGGCTTGGCGGACGTCGCCAACGGCAATTACTGATTGGACCCAGGCGTACGGAAGCCGGCCTAATTTGTGGCCGGCTTTATCACATCCATGATCCGCTTCAGCAGGATTTGCGGCCGATAGTCCGCCCAGATCGGGGTCAGTCCCATCCGCACGACGACGAGATTGGCGGACGGAACGATCGCCACCGTTTGACCGTCGTGGCCGCTCATCCAGAACGTATCGGCAGGCAAGCCGAACTGCGCATTCGAGCCGCCGGGACCTGCGAGCCAGGCCTGAACCTGCGAGTAAACGCCCTCTGAAGCCTTCGTCGGCGTCCGCATGGCGCCGACGAAACCCTCCGGCAGCAGGCGACGCCCGTTCCAAACTCCATCCTGAAGCAGAAACAGCCCAAAGCGCGCCCAATCGCGGGCATTGGCATAGAGATAGGAACTGCCGACGAAAGTGCCGCGCTCATCGGCCTCGAAAACGGCACTATACATGCCGAGCGGCCCGAAAAGCGCTTCCCGCGGATAGGAAATGGCGGTGCTCAGATTGGGCAGTCGATTCATCCAGAGGCGAGAGAGCAGCGTTGCCGTGCCGCTCGAATAGCTGAAACGCTCGCCGGGAGCAGCGACCTGACGCGCATTGGCGGCAATGTTCGTCGTGTCCGGATCCAGGTAGAGCATGCGCGTCACGTCGGATACGTTGCCATAGGCTTCATTGAAGGCAAGGCCGCTCTCCATAGCCAGGAGATCGCTGAGTTTGATGTCCTTGCGCAAGTCTCCGCTCCATTGCGGCAGGAGATTTCGATCGTCGAACGACATGCGCCCGGCCAGCATCAGGCGGCCGATGATGGCGGCATTGACCGTCTTCGTCATGGACCAGCCGATGAGAGGCATCCCTTTGTTGAAGCCATCGCCATAGGCTTCGGCAACGATATGCCCATCCTTGACGACGACGATCGCGCGCATGGCAGGTCCGGCGAGATCCGGATTCGAGACGATATTGGCAAGCTTCGTCGCCTCGTCGCCTTGGCCCGTATTCACCGTATCGCCGTCCGGCCACAGCGCATCGCTCTTCGGCGCCTTGAGCTTGTTGAGAAAGACGGCGCTGCGCGCCGCCTGCAAATCGCCGTCAGGCACGGTCGCGCAACCGAGTGCCGCGCGATAAAGTGCGTAGTTCGGCGCAAACAATCCAAGAAAACGGGCCGTGACCACGCCTTCGTCACGATCGACGGTAACTCGAATGAGCTTCAATGCCGGATTGCCGGGAGACTGCACGTCCTCCTCCAGCACCTTGTCCGGATCCCGCTTGGCGACGAAGGTGTTCGAGCAGACAATCTTTGCCGCGTAGCCGTCGCCGACCTTGAGCAGTTCCGGCGGAGAAACGGAAAGCCAGACGGCTCCGCCGGCGACAATGATCAGCAGCAGAACTAAAAGAGCCCCGATCACTCTCGATATCAAACGCATGCCACATACCCTCCAAAAAGGTAGGCGGAGACAATCAGGAAACGCAGCAAGATGAAAGACCCATGATCGCCGAGGCTCCTTAAATA
>NZ_JAUQTZ010000120.1:0-19361 GCF_059803845.1 Rhizobium sp. UFLA01-1127
CAGCGCGTCCGCTACACCGGCCGTCCGGCTGCCGCCTCCCCGGCGACGGGCCTGATGTCCAAGCATCTGTCGCAGCTTGCGGCGTTCCTCGAGGACGCGCTCGGCGGTTGAGGGATTGCGCGATGGCCTATTTTCATCTGAAACTTGTGCCGCCGCGCCCCAGCTTCCCGCATGACGGCACGGAGGAGGAGATGGCCGCCATGCAGCAGCACGCCGCCTATTGGCGCGAACATGCGAGTGCCGGAACGGCAATTGTCGTCGGCCCGGTCTTCGCGGCCGATGGTGCTTTCGGCATGGCTGTCGTCGAGGCGGAGCATGCCGATGCGGCCAAGTCGCTTGGCGATGCCGATCCCGTCCTTCTCGCCGGGCTCGGTTTCCATATCGAAATCTCGCCGATGCCCTCACTCATTCTCCGGCCGTCCGTCGCCGGTAATTCTATCTAAGTCATAACGACGAAAAATCAGGATCTGAACAATGGCCACTGAAATCCGCGTTCCTACCCTCGGCGAATCCGTCAGCGAAGCGACCGTCGGTACCTGGTTCAAGAAGGTCGGCGATGCCATCAAGGCCGATGAGCCGCTTCTCGAACTCGAAACCGACAAGGTAACGATCGAAGTTCCGGCGCCTTCCGCCGGCACACTTTCCGAAATCGTCGCCCAGGCCGGCGAAACAGTAGGCCTCGGTGCGCTGCTCGGCCAGATCTCCGCCGGCAATGGCGCTGCCGCCGCTCCGGCACAGGCCCCTGCACCGGCTGCCGCCGCTGCACCGGCTGCAGCTCCCGCCGTTTCCGCGCCGGCCTCTTCCATGCCGCCCGCACCGGCTGCCGGCAAGCTGCTTGCCGAAAACAATCTCTCCGCCGATCAGGTCGAAGGCAGCGGCAAGCGCGGCCAAGTCCTGAAGGGCGATGTGATCGCTGCCGTCGCAAAGGCTGCTTCGGCTCCGGCCGCCGCACCGGCCGCACCCGTTGCCGCCCGCGCCCCGACCGCGGTCGAGGACGTCAGCCGCGAAGAGCGCGTGAAGATGACCCGCCTGCGCCAGACGATCGCCAAGCGCCTCAAAGATGCGCAGAATACCGCCGCCATGCTCACCACCTACAACGAGGTGGACATGAAGGCCGTCATGGACCTGCGCAACAAGTACAAGGACATCTTCGAGAAGAAGCATGGCGTGAAGCTCGGCTTCATGGGCTTCTTCACCAAGGCCGTCACGCACGCGCTGAAGGAATTGCCTGCCGTCAACGCAGAGATCGACGGCACCGACATCATCTACAAGAACTACTGCCACGTCGGCATGGCTGTCGGCACCGACAAGGGCCTCGTCGTTCCCGTGATCCGCGATGCAGACCAGATGTCGATCGCAGAAGTCGAGAAGGAGCTTGGCCGTCTGGCAAAGGCTGCTCGCGACGGCACGCTGGCGATGGCCGACATGCAGGGCGGCACCTTCACGATTACCAATGGCGGCGTCTACGGTTCGCTGATGTCCTCGCCGATCCTCAATGCGCCGCAGTCCGGCATTCTCGGCATGCACAAGATCCAGGAGCGTCCGGTCGCCATCGGCGGCCAGGTCGTCATCCGCCCGATGATGTATCTGGCGCTCTCCTACGATCATCGTATCGTCGACGGCAAGGAAGCAGTTACCTTCCTCGTGCGCGTCAAGGAAAGCCTGGAAGATCCGGAACGTCTCGTTCTCGATCTCTAAGGGGGAGCGTTGGATCATGTCGACATGGCCCAAGCGGACGCTGCGCGGATTGTTGTGCGCCGTCGCCGCATGGGTGCCATCGTCCGCCGGCGCGGCCGAGCTCGACATCTCCAAGCTCAGCAGCAATTTGGATCTGGCGTCGCTTGGCGACGCCGATCTTGCCGCCCGCTCGATCAACGTCCTTCGCATGGGTAAGGTGGAGCTGACCTCGGGGCGCATCGTCGCCAGCGATCCGCTCGTCGGGCCTGATCGCCCGGCACTTACGCGCACCGTTTCGCCCGGCGATTATCCCGTCACGCTCTATCAAGCCTTCGGCCGCATCGCCGCAGCCGGCATGCGCTTTGCCGAGGGCAAGCCCGTGCGCTGGGAGCTCGCCGTGATACCGGGCCAGGATGTCAAGTCGCTGAAAAGCGATGAGTTCTTCGGCTATCCGGTCGATGCCGGTCTCGGCTGCTACATGGATGCGGATACCTATGTGCTGATCCAGGAGCGCGAAAAGCAGGTCCAGGCGGAGAAATCGTCAGCGGATATCAACTACTACGATGACGTTCTGGCATCCGAACTGGAGGCCAACAGCGACAATTATGTCATGCATCGGCCGATAGCGGGCAAGCGCGGCAATGTCGCGGTCTTCTGGAGCGGCTGGGGCGATGGTTTCTATCCGGTTTTCTGGGGGCTTGACGCCGGCGGCCGGCCGCTGGTTCTGTTCACCGATTTCGGCGTGACTGAAAATGCCGATGGCCGGCGCGAGCCCGGAGGTGAATGATCATGCCGGCAATATCGACCATGGCAAGACAGACGCCTGTGTGTGGGGCAATATTGGTTTTCGCGGTCAATCCGCTGCCTTCCCTTGCGGCTGAATGTGTGCAGGAAAAGGCTGTCTATGTCGATATGGACAATGCCTATGAGCTGCGCTTCGAGGCCATGGGTTCGGAATCGTCTGTCAGCAACAGGTTCAAGCTTGCCGTGCGAAATACCGCCATCGTGGCCGAGGGCGTCGTCATGCGCAGCGACGATCAGCTGCGCTCCGACGGCCGGATCATGTTCGAATGTCCCGAGGGTGATGTGACCGGAGCGGATCTCAGGGCCTGCACCGTTTGGCAGGGCATGGTCTACGCCTCCGATCTGAAAGGGCATATCCGTGCACTGCCGGCGGAAGGCGAGAGCGCGGCCGACCGGCTTTTCCTGCCGGCGCTCGGTCCATCGATCCAGAAATCGTCTCTATGGGGCAAGGGCAAGGCAACCGTCGCGCCCTGGGATGTCCTCAGCCTGAAAGGATGCTACCAATGACCGAGAATGCTGCCGTTCTTCTCGTAACTGGTGGTAGCCGTGGCATTGGAGCTGCGATTTGCCTGGCTGCCGCTCGGCATGGCTGGGCCGTGGCGGTCAATTACGCGTCCAACAGGGATGCGGCCGAGGCTGTGGTGAGGACGATCCGCGATGCCGGCGGCGAGGCGATTGCGGTCCCCGGTGATGTCGGCAAGCCCAGAGATATCAAATCCATCTTCGCCAAGATCGACGCGCATTTCGGGCGGATCGACGGGCTCGTCAACAATGCCGGCATCGTCGACATCATCCAGCGCCTGGACGAGATGACGCCGGAGCGGATCGACCGCATGTTCCGCATCAATGTCACCGGCTCGATGCTGGCGGCGGCCGAAGCCGTGCGCCGCATGTCGACCCGGCACGGCGGCAAGGGCGGAGTGATCGTCAATGTCTCCTCCATGGCGGCCACGCTCGGCGGCGGCGGACAATATGTCGATTATGCCGCCTCCAAAGGCGCGATCGATACGTTCACGGTGGGCCTTGCACGCGAGGTGGCGGCGGAAGGTATCCGCGTCAACGCCGTCCGGCCCGGCATCATCGACACCGATATCCATGCTGCCGCCGGGCTGCCGGATCGGGCTCGCGACATCGCTCCGCAGCTGCCGATGAAGCGGGCAGGAACCTCCGACGAAGTCGCCGATTCCATCCTCTACCTGCTCAGCCCACATGCATCCTATATAACGGGTGCCGTGCTCGACGTGAGCGGCGGTCGCTGACCGGAAAGGGTCGATAAATGCAATATATTCTCGAATTCCTCGGCCTAATGGCGGTGTTCTCGATTTTCATCGTCGTCCCGGGCGCCGATTTCGCCGTCATCCTGCGCCAGAGCATCGTGCATGGCCGCCGCGCCGCCATGATGACCGGGCTCGGCATGGGCTTCTCGCTGCTTTTTCACATCAGCTACACCATTCTCGGCCTCGGGCTGATCGTGTCGCAGTCGCTGATGCTTTTCAGCATGATCAAATGGGCCGGCGTTCTCTATCTCGTCTATCTCGGCATCAAGTCCTTCCGCCAGGCGGGCTTTCAGGTGAAGGATGTCCAGATCACCGAGGAAGACCGCAAGCCGGTTTCGGTCTGGCGGTGCCTGGCGACGGGTTTCATCACCAACGCGCTCAACCCGAAGCCGGTGCTGTTCTTCCTGTCGCTGTTTTCGACGCTCGTTCATCACGACACGCCCGCGCTCATCCAGTTCAGCTACGGCATCGGCATGGCAACCGCGCTTATCGCCTGGTTTGCCGGCGTTTCCACCTTCTTCACCGTCAAGCCGGTGCGCGATCGTTTCATTGCGTCAGGCAAATGGTTCAACCGCATCACCGGAGCGGCGCTCGTCGGCTTCGGCATCCGCCTCGCCTTGGCACGGGCGACCGACTAACAAAAGATACTAAACAAGGAAATTAAAACATGTCCTACGATGTGATCATTATCGGAACCGGCCCCGGCGGCTATGTCTGCGCGGTCAAGGCGGCGCAGCTCGGCCTGAAGGTCGCGGTCGTCGAAAAGCGGGCGACCTATGGCGGTACCTGCCTCAACGTCGGCTGCATCCCGTCCAAGGCACTGCTGCACGCTTCCGAAGTGTTCCATCATGCCGGCCATGGCATGGATGCCCTCGGCGTCGAAGTCGGCGCACCGACGCTCAATCTCGAAAAGATGCTGGCGCACAAGGACGCGACGGTTAAGTCGAACGTCGACGGCGTCGCCTTCCTCTTCAAGAAGAACAAGATCGATGCCTTCCAGGGCACCGGCAAGATCGTTTCGGCCGGCAAGGTTTCCGTCACGGCCGATGATGGCAAGGTGACAGAGATCGAAGGCAAGAACATCGTCATCGCCACCGGTTCGGATGTTGCGGGCATCCCGGGTGTTCCGCTCGAGATCGATGAGAAGGTCATCATCTCCTCGACCGGCGGCATTGCGCTCGACAAGGTGCCGGGCAAGATGATCGTGGTCGGCGGCGGCGTCATCGGCCTCGAGCTCGGCTCGGTCTGGTCGCGTCTCGGCGCCAAGGTCACCGTCGTCGAATATCTCGACACCATCCTCGGCGGCATGGACGGCGAAGTCTCCAAGCAGTTCCAGCGCATGCTGGCCAAGCAGGGTCTTGAGTTCCATCTCGGCGCCAAGGTGGTCGGCGTGGAAAAAACCGGCAGTGGCGCAAAGGTCACGTTCGAGCCGGTCAAGGGCGGCGATAAGGTCATGCTCGATGCCGATGTCGTTCTCGTTGCCACCGGCCGCAAGCCGTACACGGCGGGTCTCGGCCTCGAAGAAGCCGGCGTTACGCTCGACAATCGCGGCCGCGTCGAAATCGACGGCCACTTCAAGACCAATGTCGCCGGCATCTATGCCATCGGCGATGTCGTGAAGGGTCCGATGCTCGCGCACAAGGCGGAAGACGAGGGCGTCGCCCTTGCCGAAATCCTCGCCGGCCAGGCCGGCCATGTGAACTATGACGTCATTCCGGGCGTCGTCTACACGCAGCCGGAAGTCGCCTCCGTCGGCAAGACCGAGGAAGAGCTGAAGGCCGCAGGCATTGCCTACAAGGTCGGCAAGTTCCCGTTCTCGGCCAACGGCCGCGCCCGCGCCATGCTGGCGACGGAGGGTTTCGTCAAGATTCTCGCCGACAAGGAAACGGACCGCGTTCTCGGTGGCCATATCGTCGGCTTCGGCGCCGGCGAAATGATCCATGAGATCGCCGTCCTGATGGAATTCGGCGGTTCGTCGGAAGATCTCGGCCGCACCTGCCATGCGCATCCCACCATGTCGGAAGCCGTGAAGGAAGCCGCACTCGCCACCTTCTTCAAGCCGATCCATATGTAAGACCCGCATTCCGGCCGAGTAGTCGCCGGGATTGCAATGCTTGCCTGATGATGCGATGTACGGCGCTCCCGTGCATCGCATCATCCATTCGTTCTCACCGCCAGAGCAAGCATGTCACGTCAGATCCTATCCGTTCGCGCATCTCTAAAACTCTTCATTGCAGTGACGTTCGCATCCCTCGCGTTCGTTGCAGCGCCGGCCCTGGCCGAAGCGCCGGCCGCGAACTGGCCCCAGGCGGTCAGCGACCTGCCGGTAGAGCAGGGAATCCGCTTCGGCACCTTGCCGAACGGCATGCGCTATGCCGTTATGCACAATGCGACGCCTGCCGGTCAGGTGGCGATCCGCTTTCGTATCGGTGCCGGCTCCCTGCAGGAACGCGATGACCAGCAGGGGCTGGCGCATTTCCTCGAGCACATGGCTTTCAAGGGATCGACCCATGTTCCCGAGGGCGAGATGGTGCGCATTCTTCAGCGTCTCGGCCTCGCTTTTGGCGCGGATACCAACGCGTCCACCAGCTATGGCGAGACGGTTTATGCGCTGGATTTGCCGGAAGCCAATCCGGAGACGGTTTCGACAGGGCTGATGCTGATGCGCGAGACGGCGAGCGAGCTGACGCTCGATGCCGGTGCCTTCGGCCGCGAGCGCGGCGTCATCCTTTCGGAAGAGAAACTGCGCGACACGCCGCAATATCGCGGCGGGACCGGTCTCCTTGCGCAACTGCTGCCGGGCCAGCGCGTGCCGCAGCGTCCGCCCATCGGCAAGATCGATATCATCAGCAACGCCCCGGTTGATCTGGCGCGGGACTTCTACCGCACTTACTATCGTCCGGAGCGCGCAACGCTGGTCGTCGTCGGCGATGTCGATGCCGCGGCCATCGAAGCCGATATCCGCAACCGATTTGGCAATTGGACTGCCGCCGCACCTGCACCGGCCGACACCGGTCTCGGTACGCTCGAAAAACATGGAGAGCGTGTCGGCACGGTCGTCGTGCCTGGCGGCGCGACCCGCGTGCAGATTGCCTGGACCCGCCCCTGTGATGCCTCGCCGGATACGGTTGCCAAGCGACGCGCGCAGTTGGTCGAGGATATCGGCCTTGCCGTTCTCAACCGGCGCCTGTCCATTTTGGCGCAGCAGCCCAATCCGCCTTTCGTCAGCGCGCAGGCCGGTGCCCAGGATCTGCTCAAGTCGGCCCATGTCGCGATGGTTGCCGCCGATAGCGATCCGACCAAATGGCGGGCCGCCCTTGCAGCCCTCGATCAGGAACAGCGCCGCCTTGCGCAGTTCGGCGCCGGCCAAAGCGAGATCGACCGCGAAATTGCCGAATCCCGTTCCACCCTGCAGGCGGCGGCAGGCGGAGCCGTCACGCGCGCGAGCCCGGATATTGCCGCATCGCTCAGCTGGAGTGTCGGAGAGAACCTGGTTTTTACCTCACCTGCAGACGATCTTGCACTCTTTGACGCAGCGACGAAGGGCTTGACCGCGGATGACGTCAACAAGGCTCTTCGGCGCGTCTTCACCGGCAACGGTCCGCAGCTCGTGCTGCAGATTCCGCAAATGCCTGACGGCGGGAGCGCTGCCGTCGAGAAGGCCTATGCGGAGTCGCGCGCCGTGGCGGTGGCGGCGCCGGAACATACCGCGTCGGCTGCCTGGCCCTACGCCGATTTCGGACAGTCGGGAAGCGTGGCGGAGCAGCGCGAGGTCCGTGACCTCGGTATTACCATGGTCCGTTTTGCCAACGGCGTCCGGTTGACGATCAAGCCGACGAAGCTTCGCGCCGACGAGGTGCTGGTGCGTGCCAATGTCGGCCATGGCCGGTTGGATCTGCCAGGTGATCGGCCGCTGCCCATCTGGGCAGCACCGGCGCTGCCGCTGTCCGGTCTGCAAGCCATCAGCTATGACGACATTCAGAAGGCCTTTGCCGCAAAGGTGGTTGCCAACGAGTTTGCCATCCAGGATGGCGCCTTCAAATTCGACGGTATTACGCGGCCGGGCGATCTGCTGGCGCAGCTGCAGCTTCTGGCGGCTGCCGTCTCCGATCCGGCTTACCGTCCGGACGTTTTCAGACGTGTCCAGCAGGCCTATCTGAACGGTCTCGCCCAGCTTCAGGCGACACCGGGCAGCGTGGTCGGGCGCGATCTTCCCGGCCTGCTGCATTCCGATGATCCGCGGTGGGTATTTCCGGACCGGACCCAGTTGCTCGACGCCAAACCGGAGGACTTCGCGGCGTTCCTGCGGCCGCTTCTTTCCAAAGGACAGATCGAGATCATCATCGTCGGCGACATCGAGGTGGCGGATGCCATCCGCATGACCGCGCAGACCTTCGGTGCGCTGCCGCCCCGGGGCGGCGGGCAGGATCGGATCGATGGTGCGGGCGTGCATTTTCCTGCACCGACGAAAGACCCGGTCGTGCGGATTCACGACGGGCGAAGCGACAGCGCAGCCGCTGCCGTTGCCATGCCGATCGGCGATTTCCTGTCCGATCTGCCGCGGGCGGCTGCGGCCAATGTCGTCGGCGCGATCCTGCGGAACCGTCTGATCGACCAGTTCCGTCTTGCGGAAGGAGCAACCTACAGCCCCCAGGGCGATGTCGATCTATCGCAGTCGATCTCGGGCTATGGTTTTGCCTATGTCTATGCCGAGACGACTCCAGACAAGGTGGAGCATTTCTTCGACCTGGTGGACAAGATCGCCGCTGATTTGCGGCAGGGGGATGTTTCGCCGGATGAGCTTGCGCGGGCCAAGGCTCCGATCGTCGAAGAGGTAAAACGCTCGCAGCAGACCAATGACTACTGGCTCCAGAGCCTTCATGGCGCCCAAACGGATGAGCGGCGCCTCATGCGAATCCGCAACAGCGTCAACGATTACCAGGCCGTGTCGGCACAGGATGTACGCGCCGTCGCAACGACATATCTGAAGCCGGGCACGTCGTGGCGGTTGAAGATATTGCCGGCTAACGGATCGGCCGTACGCTAGCTTGTCATCTGCTGGCCAAATTGCCGCAGCCCAAGTTTGCCGATCGGGTAGCATCGCAATGTGTGGTAGCTTGCGGACGTCGAATAAAGGCGGATGAAACCATGTCTGCAAGGCCTTTGATGGTAAAGCCCCTTATGCCGCATCCGGCGCTGCCGGATGCCGATTGGGCCGACTGCTATGAGCTGAATATCCCGAACTCGGATCTGACGGCCATTGCCGCGGCCCGAGCGATGCTCAGCCGCTTTCCGTTTTGGGTGCGGCTGCTGATCCGGGTGCGAGATGCTGTAACGGGCCTGTTCGGCTTGAGATCCAGCAGCGACCTTCGGGCGGAAGAGCTGGAAAAGATCGGATTCTTTCCCGTCATCAGCAAGTCCGACAATCAGGTCGTGCTCGGGTTCGACGATCGGCATCTCGATTTTCGAGTCGTCATCGATGTGCGGAACGACGATCAAGGGCGCCGGCTGGTCGATGCCACGACGCTCGTCAGGCGGAAAATATTGCTTGGCCGGGTCTATCTCGCAATCATCACGCCATTCCATCGGCTGATCGTCGCGGCGACGCTTTGCGATTTGGGCAAGCGGATGCGAGCGGTCAGTTCACCGCCGTCACTGTAAAGCCCTGCTTGCGCAGCAGTGCCACCAGACCCTGATCACCGACGAGATGAAGTGCGCCGACGGCGATAAAGGCGTTTCCCTTGTCGAGGACCGGGGCTGCGCGCGTCGCCATGACCTTGTTGCGGTCAAGGATGATGCGCTGCTCGAAGGCGGCGGTATCGTCGTCCGTGATCTTCTGGTCCGGCTCGATCACCTTCAGCATCGGGATCATCGCGCCGATATTGCCGGCGGTGTAGAGGCCGGTCATGGTTTCGTTGACGTCGTTGATCTTGTCGCCCAGTTCGAGCGTCTGCATCAGCGACTTCAGATGCAGCGCGACCGGCAGATCGCTCATGGCTTTGGCCTGCTCGGCCAGCGTCTCGAGACCGACGACCTTCTTGCCTTTCGCCGCTGCATCGCTCGCCAGTTTCTGGTCGAGGAATTTTGCGCCCGCCGTCTTGCGGCGAACTTCGCAGCCCGTCATTTCGAAGGAGCTCGAGATAAGCCAGGGCTGCATGCGCGAGACGGCGGCGAGCGTCAGGCCGCGCTCCTTCAATCCGGCTTCCAGACGGACATTGTCTTCGGGCGACAGATGCTCGCTTATGGTGGAACCATCGGTGAGCATGGTGAGTGAAGGATTAGCAAAAAGGGCCGCGGCCGCCTTCTTGTCATCTAGGATTTCATCGGATTCGACGACGATCGTGTCGGCGGAGGCCGCGGCATCCGCAGCCCCCTTCGGCATGGTAAGCACGCGCGAATCCGAGACATGCATGGTGCCAAGCAACCAGGAAGGCTTCAGGCCGGGCTTTTCGATCTTCCAGAAGATGCCCTTGCCATTCTCCACCTTTTCGCCGGCGGCGATGATGAAGGCGTATTTTGCCGGATCGGTCTTCTGCAGCTCCGCCATCAGATCCTTGCCGCCGCAGCTGTCGGACACTGCGCCTTCGGCGTGCGCCGGCTGCAGCGTCAGCATGGTCGCGATCAGCAGGATGGCGAGCAGCAACGGAACGGCTGTGGCAAGCCAGAGCAGCATGTCACCAAGCGTCGGCTTCATCGACCGCATCGTCTTGGACCCAAGGGCAGAAATCATCAGAATCTTCCGTTCGCAGAGAGCATGACCGCTAACGCCCGAAAGCGGCTTTCAGGAGGCATGTCGGGACCTGGTTCTGCTCTACGCGAACGAGACGGAAATTCCCTTAACGCGAGAGGTTAATCTTTCCTTACGCGCGCGGATGAGCGCGATCGTAGACCTCGAGCAGACGCGAGGAATCGACGCCGGTATAGACCTGCGTCGTGGAGAGGCTGGCGTGGCCGAGCAGCTCCTGAATGGTGCGCAGATCGCCGCCTCCGGCAAGCAGATGGGTGGCGAAGGAATGGCGAAGTGCATGCGGAGTCGCCGTATCCGGCAGGCCGAAAGCGCCGCGCAATTTCTGCATGCCGTGCTGGATGATGCCCGGCTGCAGCTTGCCGCCGCGCGCGCCGCGAAAGAGCGGACCGTCCGGATCGAGATGGTAAGGACAAATCTTGCGATAGTGGTCGACGGCCTCGATGACGATCGGAAGCAGCGGCACCAGCCGCGTCTTGTTTCCCTTGCCGGTGATGCGCAGCGAGGTTGCGCCTTGTGGAAAATCCTGCGGCTTCAGATCCAGGGCTTCCGAGATGCGCAGGCCGCAGCCGTAAAGCAGCGTCAGCACGGCGGCATCGCGTGCGGCGATCCAAGGTTCCTCATGCAGTTGCGCCTCATCACTGACGACGGTAACCGCTTGTCTGTCGGAAAGCGGCTTCGGAAGCGATTTCGGCTGTTTCGGCGAACGCACCGCGGCTGCACCCGCAGCATTCACCAAGCCTTTCTTTTCAAGATAGCGCAAGAGCGAACGAAGCCCGGCGAGATTTCGCCCGAGCGAACGAGCGCCCGCGCCGTCCTTTCGGCGCGAGGCAAGAAAAGCGCGGAAGTCGGCAGGGCGCAGCGCATGAATATCCTCGATCGTCGCCGGGCCACCGAGATGGCTGGTAAGAAAGATCAAAAACTGCCGCGTATCGCGCTCATAGGCACTCAGCGTATGGGCCGAGAGCCGTCGCTCCTGGCCGAGCGCATCGAGCCAGCGGCTGCGTTCCGCCATCAACTCTGGGTCGGCGATGATCAATAATTCGTTCAGTGGAAAACCCCTTGAAATTCGGATTCCTTCTGCCACTTTGAAGTAAGGAAGGTTATGGAATCGCTAACTTTCCCGCCGCTGTGTGCGCGTCTCTCCAGGTGCGCAGGGTGCAGAGGCCATTAGAAAAACAGCATGCAAGCCGTTTCCAAGTCTCCGATGGTTAGACGGCTATATGCGAGGCGCTTGTCATGCTTCGATCATATTCGATTGCGATAGAATATATCCCAACCATTCAGGATACTTCATGGCACGCCGCGGTTCGATAACTGCACTGGGACAGATTGCAGAAGCAATCGCTTTGGTCTCCCAGGGACAGCCGGGACATATCGTCGATACGTTGATCGCCGAACGCGGTCAGAAGATCGTCCGCAACCCGCTCTGGCCGCTGATGCGCCCGTTTCTCTACACGCTGCTGCGTTACAACAAGGCGATCGAATTCGCCGATGATGTCGCCAAGCTTTCGGGTTTCCAGTGCTTCGAATATATGAGCGATCTGCTGCGGCTCGACATCGGCGTCACCCATGCCGACCGCATTCCCGCTTCCGGCGGTTTCATTCTCGTCAGCAACCATCCCACCGGCATTGCCGACGGCGTCGCCGTCTTCGATCTCCTGAAATCACGCCGGCCCGATATGATGATTTTTGCCAATCGCGATGCCGTGCGGGTCAATCCGCGCTTTGCCGAGATGATCATCCCGGTCGAGTGGCGCGAGGAACATAAGAGCAAGCCGAAGACGCGTGAGACCCTGCAGCTGACCAACCGCGCCGTCGCCGACGGCAAGATCACGGTGCTGTTTCCTTCCGGCCGCATCGCCTATTGGGCGAACGGCAAGCTGAACGAGCGCCCGTGGAAGACATCGGCCGTGGGTCTCGCGCGCAAATACAATCTGCCGATCCTGCCCGTGCATCTGACGGCGCGCAATTCCGGCCTGTTCTATTGGTTCGCCAAGTGGTCGACGGAGCTGCGCGACATGACCGTCTTCCACGAGCTGCTCAACAAGCGCGGCGACCGGTTCGATTTCCTCGTCGGCAATCTCATTCCCGTCGAGCATCTGGACGGGGATGTCAACGAGGTGACGAGGGCACTGGAGAGGCACACCGTCTTCGATCTTGCGGCGGATGGAAACGCAACCTTCTCGCCGCTGGTTCCTCCGAACCAGCACGAGCCTCTGGTTTCGCATTCTCTTTAATATCGGAATCGGCTAAACCGCGTGGCATGCAGCTACGCTCCATGTTTGCACGGAATTATCGTTCCCTGCGCTCGATCCGAATGGATCTTGCCGATGTGAACCTTTTCATCGGCGAGAACGGGGTGGGCAAGTCCAACCTCTATCGTTCTTTGCAGCTGGTGCAGGCCGCGGTTCGCGGCAGGCTGGCGCATGAAATCTCCAGCGAAGGCGGCATGTTCTCGGCCATGTGGTCGGGCAAGCGTCGCTCGCATGAACCCGCCCGCGTCCGCTTCGATGTCGAGCTGCTCGACATGGAGCGGGCGGCGACCTTTCGCTACTGGATCGAGGCGGGCATGCGGCCGCCGGCTGCTGCGGGTTTTCCTTTGGAGCCGCAGATCAAGGCCGAGGAACTTTCCGTCGAAACCGGACGGCGGCCGGTGACGATGATGAAGCGCGATGGTCCCGGCATTTCCGTGCGAGGCGGGAATGGCCGCATGGAGCAGCATCGCGAGCAGGCTTTGACTTCGGAAACTGCGATCGCACTGCTTGGCGATGCTGGATATTTTCCGGAGGTCGGCACCTTCCGGCGCGCCGTCGATGCTTGGCGCTTCTTTCGCGGCTTTCGCACCGATCGCGGCTCGCCGCTGCGCGCGCCTTGCCTCGCTGTAACGTCGCCGATGCTGGACGAGGACGGCGCCAATATCGCCGCCGTTTTCGCGACGCTCGTGCATACGCGCGAAGATACCGCCGAGCTGGACCGGGTTCTCGCCGCGGCGCTCGGCGGGGCGCGGCTCGTCGTTCCCGAGCCGCAGGAAACGGCGGATTTCGGGCTGATGCTGCCCGAGTTTCCCAACCGCACCTTCCAGCCGCGCGAGCTGTCTGACGGCCAGATCCGGTTCCTTGGTCTCGCCGCGGCCTTGATGTCCTACCGCTTGCCGCCGCTGATCGCGCTCAACGAACCGGAGGCGAGCCTGCATCCGGACATGCTGCCGCCGCTTGCCGACATGATCGCACAGGCGGCAAAGACGAGCCAGATCTGGATCGTCACCCATTCAGAACGTCTGGCGGAGGCCGTGCGGGAGCGCTGCGGCGCCAAGCCGCGCCGGGTGATCCGTGAGGACGGTTCCACCTGGATCGACGGCATGCGGCTGATGGGCGTGATCGACGATGACGATGAATAGCGGCGATCCGGCAAGGCGGGTTTTCTTTTGCGTCTGTCCGGGGCATGGTCTGGCGCAATGAGCAAAGATTCTTCCGATCTGTTCGGTGCGCTTTTCGAGGCGGCGCCCGCGAAACCTGTGATGAGCCGTACCGTGCCCGTTCTCGTGCCGATGCCGGCGCCGAGGGCCTATTCCTATGCCGTGCCGGAGGGCATGGCGGTGGAGCCGGGCTCGGTCGTGCAGGTGCCGCTTGGGCCGCGGCAGGTCATCGGTGTCGTCTGGGATGGCGAGGATGATGGCGGGGTCGATCCGAAGAAGCTTCGGCCCATCAGCCATGTGTTCGATTGCCCGCCGCTCGGCAAGCACATGCGCGATTTCATCGACTGGGTTGCTTCTTATACGCTGTCGCCGCCGGGGCTCGTGGCACGCATGGCGCTCCGAGCGCCGGCTGCCTTCGATCCCGAGCCGATGGTGGAAGGCTTGCGCTTTATCGGCGGACAGCCGGAGCGGATGACCCCGGCCCGCGCCAAGGTGATGGAGATTGCTGCCGACGGGCTTTGCTGGACGCGGCTCGGCCTGGCGCATGCGGCGGGTGTGTCCACCAGCGTTGTCGATGGGCTGATTTCGCAGGGTATTTTCGAGACCATCTTCCTGCCGCCGCCGCCGGTCGTCGCCAAGCCCGATCCGGAATTCATCGTGTCGAGGCTGCAGGGGCCGCAGAGGCAAGCGGCCGACGAAGTCCTGGCAGACGTGCGCAAGGGCGAATTCGCGGTTTCCCTTATCGACGGCGTTACCGGCTCCGGCAAGACGGAGGTCTATTTCGAGGCCATTGCCGAAACGCTGAGGCGCGGTAAGCAGGTGCTGATCCTGCTGCCGGAGATCGCGCTGACGGCAAGCTTTCTCGAACGCTTCCAGGATCGCTTCGGCGCCAAGCCGGCCGAATGGCATTCCGATCTGGCGCCGCGCATGCGTGAAAAAGTCTGGCGTCAGGCGGTTACCGGCGAGGTGCGGGTCGTGGCTGGGGCGCGCTCGGCGCTCTTCCTGCCTTTCGAGGATCTCGGCTTGATCATCGTCGATGAAGAGCATGACCCCGCCTACAAGCAGGAGGACCGCGTCTATTATAATGCGCGGGACATGGCAGTCGTGCGCGGCCGGATCGGCGATTTTCCCGTGGTGCTGGTGTCGGCGACGCCTTCGGTCGAAAGCCAGGTCAACGGTCAGAGCGGGCGCTATACGACAATCCACCTGCCGACGCGCTTTGGCGATGCGGCACTTCCCGATCTGCACCTGATCGATATGCGCCGGCATGCGCCGGAGCGCGGCGGCTTTCTTTCGCCCGTCATGATCCGCGCGATCGGCAAGACGGTTGCCAAGGGCGAGCAGGCGCTGCTGTTTCTCAACAGGCGCGGCTATGCGCCCCTGACGCTCTGCCGCGTCTGCGGCCACCGGTTCCAATGCCCGCAATGTTCGAGCTGGCTGGTGGAACACCGGTTCCGCAACCAGATCCAATGCCATCAATGCGGCTATGCCGAGCGTACGCCGGAGGCCTGCCCCGAATGCGGCACGCTCGACCACCTCGTCGCCTGCGGACCGGGTGTCGAACGCATCGCCGAGGAGGTGGAGCGGCATTTTCCCGAAGCGCGGACGATCGTGCTCTCCTCCGACATCATGGGCGGCGTCAAGCGGCTGAGACTGGAGCTCGACGCGATCGCCAAGGGCGAGGCGGACATCGTCATCGGCACGCAGCTCGTCGCCAAGGGCCACAATTTTCCGCTTATGACGCTAGTCGGCATCGTCGATGCGGATCTCGGCCTAGCAAATGGCGATCCGCGCGCCGCCGAGCGGACGTTCCAGCTGCTGTCGCAGGTGACGGGACGCGCCGGGCGAACCGGTCTGAAAAGTCACGGCTTGCTGCAGACATACCAGCCGCAGCATCCGGTTATGCAGGCAATCGTATCGGGCGATGCCAGCGCCTTTTACGAGCGTGAGATTTCGGAGCGGGAAAAGGCCATATTGCCGCCCTTCGGCCGCCTCGCCTCGATCATCGTCTCCGCCGACAGCAGACAGGATGCCGAGACCCATGCGCGCGGCATGCGCAACGCTGCGCCGCAGGTGACAGGCATTTCGGTATTAGGCCCGGCCGAAGCGCCGATCGCGCTGGTGCGCGGGCGCCATCGTTTTCGCCTGCTCGTGCATGGCCGGCGCAATTCCGACATGCAGGGGTTCCTCCGGGCGATGCTGGCGCAGTCACCGAAGGAGCGCGGCTCCGTGCAGGTGCAGCTCGATATCGATCCGCAAAGCTTTCTGTAAGGCTACCAATTCGGTTCGATTTTATCGTCTGGCGACTTCGGCGCTGTTTGCTCCAATTCATGGGAGAGCTTTCGCAGGCCCTTCGGAATAGCGCCGAGTATGGCGTCGTCAAATCGAAGATGCGGCAGATAACGGCCTATCATGTTTGCGACCGCATGAGCCTGCGCTTCATCACGAAGCTTCTTCAGGGGGTCACGATCTTCCCGGCGTGAAAGCCAAAGCTTGTGCAAGGCAAAACTTCTGGGATCGGGGCAAGTATATCGTACGGGGTAGCCGCGTTCATCAAGGACAATAGCTGCCACTTTAGGGCTATTCACCAGCCATTGCAGACCTTCTATCTCGACGGCAGCCAGATCATCCTCATTCTGGCCGATACCGGCAGGTCTTGAATTGCTGACGGGATGCGATGGCATCGGACCGATCAAGTCGACAAGATATCCATCCTTGTTTGCCGCGCGGAAGCTCCGCTTGCCAAGTGGATGAAACGATTTGTCCGCGGTGCGCAAGACACCCATCAAGCCTTCCGCGCCGATATTCCTTCGCAAGAGATTGAGGTTTGTTCGCGCGTCGAAAAGCAGATCGATGTCGCCGGTCGCAAGCAGGCCACTGTCGATCCTGATGCCGCCAAGTCTTTCATAGAGAAAAAGCGCATTCGTGCCGACAATATCCAGGGCGTTGCCGATAAGGTCGGCCTTATTGAGCGCCCGCAGAATGCGCGCAGTTGTCAATGGCATCCTGCCAAGTCGCATAGCCCGGTTGATGGCCGCCATTTCATCGAGCTTGGTCGATAATGTGGCCAGATGCTGCCGACGTTCGTTTCTGCCCTCATGAAATTGCCGGTAAGTTTGCTCAGTGTCCGAAGAGCGTGGGCCAAGCGATTTCCATGCAGTCTTTGCCTTGCGATAAAGGTAGTCGCGCCCGGAAACCGTTTTCCATGCCATGGCGCCGGCAAATCGATGGGACAATTCGGCATTTACGGCGAGCCACGCCTCGAACAGCTGCTCCGTATCGATGGTCTGTCTTATTTGCTCGCTCTTTAATTCGCTGAAATAAAACAATTTATCCCTTTCTGAAAACGACTCTATTAAAAGGGGATAAATTCATTTCCGCAAAGAGGCGGCTTCAGCGGCAAATTATCCCTTTTTATTTGAGAATACCATCAAAAAGGGATAATGCATATAGTTTCAAAATATTAATTTGGCTGTAAACATCCCGCACCGAGGCGCTCTCATTCCGTATTCCCTCTTCTTGCGCTTCATGCCATATCTCCATTTCTTCCTGCGATTGATTTGATCGGGCTGATTTGGGGACGACCGATGGAGCTTTATTTTCCGACCGAATTCGGCGAGCGGCTTGCCTACTGTTCGGCTGCCATTACGGCGCTGATCGGCCTCTTCCTGATGTTCGCGCCGGGTTATACGTATCGCTTCCTCAAGCTGCAGGTGAGGGAAGACCGGTCGGAAGCCTACGCCGAAGCGCGTTCGGCTGGCGGCTTCATGGTCGGTTTCGGGCTGGTGGCGATCCTCTTGGCGCAGCCGATGATCTATCTCGCGCTCGGCGCCTCCTTCGGCGTCGCGGCGTTCGGTCGCATCCTGTCGCTGATGTCGGATCGCGGCAGCATATTTCTGAGTCTTCTCCTTCTGGTTGTGCAAACTGTGCTGGCTGCGCTACCTTTTCTCTACGGTCTTGGCTATATTTGAGCCGAAAATAGCTCCGGCGCGGCCTTTTTTGCCTGCGCTATCCCCATGCTTTATGAATTTTGACATCATAAATTCGCCCGAATGGCGTATTCGTCGAATACGCGTGTTGCGAGTCTCAATATCCTATGTTAGACGAACCCCGAATTTCGGATGAGGCGGGAGCGCGCTCCTGCTGATTTCTGGGGGAAATCAAAACGAATTCAAGGGCATATCGCTTCCGTCACCCGGAAGTTTGGTTCTTGGGTTGAAATCAGGGAATTTTGTGCCCGTGGCAGACACATCCCAGCATGTTTCTGGCGTTGCAGAACGATATGCCTCGTCGCTGTTCGAATTGGCTCTTGAAGAAGATGCCGTACCGGCAGTGACCGCCGATCTCGATCGGTTTCAAGCCATGCTCGAAGAAAGCGGCGATCTGAAGCGCTTTGTCCTCAGCCCGGTCTTTTCGGCTGAAGAGCAGGTCGGTGCGATTGAAGCGCTGGCAACGAAGGCCGGCTTCGGCGCCTATGTCGCCAACTTTCTGAAGCTTGTGGCCAGCAACCGGCGCCTTTTTGCGTTGCCGGGCATGATCAAGGCTTTCCGCGTCATTGCCGCACAGCATCGCGGCGAGATTTCCGCCGAGGTTACCTCGGCTCATGCGCTCACCCCGGCGCAGGAAGATGAATTGAAGGCGGCGCTGAAGGGCGTCACCGGCAAGGACGTGGCGATTGCCGTCACCGTCGATCCGTCGATCCTCGGCGGCCTGATCGTCAAGGTCGGTTCGCGTCAGATCGATACGTCCCTTCGCACCAAACTCTCCACCCTTAAGCTTGCATTGAAAGAGGTCGGCTGATGGATATCCGCGCCGCGGAAATTTCCGCAATTCTGAAAGATCAGATCAAAAACTTCGGCAAGGAAGCTGAAGTCTCCGAAGTCGGCCAGGTTCTCTCCGTCGGTGACGGTATCGCCCGCGTCTATGGTCTGGACAACGTTCAGGCCGGCGAAATGGTCGAATTCCCCGGCGGCATCCGCGGCATGGCCCTGAACCTCGAAGCCGACAACGTCGGTGTGGTTATCTTCGGCTCCGACCGCGACATCAAGGAAGGCGACACCGTCAAGCGCACCGGCGCGATCGTTGACGTTCCGGTCGGTCCGGAACTTCTCGGCCGCGTTGTCGACGCGCTCGGCAACCCGATCGACGGCAAGGGTCCGATCAATGCGACCCGCCGTTCGCGCGTCGACGTCAAGGCTCCCGGCATCATTCCGCGCAAGTCGGTTCATGAGCCGATGTCGACCGGCCTCAAGGCCATCGACGCTCTGATCCCGGTTGGCCGCGGCCAGCGCGAACTCGTCATCGGCGACCGTCAGACCGGCAAGACCGCCATCATCCTCGACACGATCCTGAACCAGAAGTCCATTCAGGATAATGGTCCGGACAGCGAAAAGCTCTTCTGCGTCTACGTCGCCGTCGGCCAGAAGCGCTCGACCGTTGC
>NZ_JAUQTZ010000121.1:0-19305 GCF_059803845.1 Rhizobium sp. UFLA01-1127
GGCCGAACCCATGCCCTGCAGCATCCTGAACGAATGCCACGCCGTCAGCGCAGCAACGATGTCGCACCACATCAAGGAGCTCGAAAATGCCGGGCTCATCGAGATCCAGCGCGAAGGCAAATTCGCGAGCCTCGTGCTGCGACGCGACACGCTGAACGCCTATATGGCGGAACTTTCCAAGATCTGACGCTTCCAATCATGCCATCGGCATTTCCTGCCGCGGCTCTTGTATCAATTAGATGATTATCTAAATATCAAAATGATGATGCGGATCGGTTTTCGGGTCGCATGCGTCAGATGATTTGATGATTGTACAACTGTCTAGTAATTTCCGAAGGAAACTGACATGAGCAAACTGACAGGCAAGGTCGCGATCGTGACCGGAGCATCCAAGGGCATCGGTGCAGGCATTGCCAAGGCAATGGGCGAGGCGGGTGCAGCCGTTATCGTCAACTACTCCTCGAGCCGCGAAGGCGCCGACAGAGTGGTCGCGGAAATCACCGCCAAAGGCGGCAAGGCGCTCGCCGTCCACGGCGACGTTTCCAGATCCGAAGACGTCAAACGTCTCTTTGAGGAAACGAAACAGGCCTTCGGCCGCGTCGATATCCTCGTCAATAACGCCGGCGTCTACCAGTTCGCGCCGATCGAGGAGTTCACCGAGGAAGAATTTCATCGTGAATTCAATATCAATGTGCTGGGCACGTTGCTGACCACGCGGGAAGCCGTCAAATATTTCGGCCCGGAAGGCGGCAATATCATCAACATCGGTTCCAACGCCGTCAGCATGAACCTGCCAACCGCCTCGGTCTATACGGCAACGAAGGCTGCCGTGAATTCCATCACCCAGATCCTCGCCAAGGAGCTCGGGCCGCGCAATATCCGCGTCAACAACCTGGCGCCGGGCGGCGTCGAGACCGAGGGCGTCGTTGCCGCGGGCGTCATCGGCAGCGATTTTGAAAAACATCTCGTCTCGCAGACGCCTCTCGGCCGCCTCGGCCAGCCGACGGATATCGCGCCGGTTGCCGTCTTCCTGGCTTCGCAGGACGCCGCCTGGGTGACCGGCGAAACCATCTATGTCGGCGGTGGCCTGAAATAGCCGCTCGCCCCGATGCCGCCCTTCGACAGGAAGGGCGGCATACCGGCGCTATATGGTTGCACACCGTACCGACACTTGGGCGAACAATTGCCAAATTTCTCCATTTTCCTATTTAGACTGGATGTTCGGGTTTTCCGCATGGCATCGCAGCCGATCATGCCGCGAAACGACGTGTCGACCGCGAAATTTCAAAACAGATCCTGTCTTCAATGCGATCCAAAGCAGCAGCGAATGTCATCGAGCGCTCCTAATGTCCGCCGGCGATCGCTGTCGTGAACAACAAACGGAGGACGTCTTTATGAATAACGCCAATACCAAGTCGAAATTGGGTACTCGCACCAATCTCAGCGAAGACGCAACACGCGATATTTCCGCAGCTCTGACCGCGCTGCTGGCGGATGTTTTTGCCCTCTATCTGAAAACCAAGAATTTCCATTGGCACATGAGCGGACCGCATTTCCGCGATTATCACCTGCTTCTCGACGAACACGGCGAACAGATCTTCGCGATGACCGATCCCATGGCCGAGCGCGCCCGGAAGATCGGCGGAAACACGCTGCGGTCGATCGGCCAGATCGCCAAGTTGCAGCGCATCCCGGACAATGACGCCGAATATGTCGATCCGCAGGACATGCTCGCCGAGCTGGCTGACGATAATCTCAAACTGTCAGCCGAAATGCGCGCCGTTCACGATGTTTGTGACGAGTATGGCGACGTCGCCACCGCCAGTCTTCTCGAAAACTGGCTGGACGAAACCGAACGCCGCACCTGGTTCCTGTTCGAAACCACCCGCAAGTTCAACCGCTGACACCGAAGCGACATGCATTCGAGCAATAGGTTGAAAGCCGGTTTCGGCGCGCTCGATTTCCTCGTCCCGGCCGCGATGCGGGCGAGGAAATCCTTGACTCCTGTGGAAAACACCTTAGAACCGGCGGCGGAAAAGGAAGACTTCCATGGTTCGCTTCGAACAATTCGATAGCTTCAGTCACTTGGCAGACTGTGCCGGGTGGGATGTCTATTTTCCGGTTTCTTCCAAAACCAAGGCCAAAACGACGACGAAAACCGTCTGACGTCTCTGGCCTGCCGCTCTCTCCCCGGCCCGGCCGGGGACAGGAACCGGTCGTCACGGCCGCGGTTCCCCCCTCGCCAAAGAGGAGAGAAGAGAAAGAGAGCTTGAGAAATGGGTTTCAAAGTTGCAGTAGCGGGCGCGACCGGGAATGTCGGCCGTGAAATGCTCAATATCCTGGCCGAACGCGGCTTCCCGGCCGATGAGGTCGTGGCGCTTGCATCCGCCCGCTCGCAGGGAACCGAAGTGTCCTTCGGCGACCGGACGCTGAAGGTTTCCAACCTGGAGAATTACGATTTCTCCGATACTGACATCTGCCTGATGTCGGCCGGCGGCGACGTTTCGAAGAAGTTCTCGCCGAAGATCGGCGCCCAGGGCTGCGTCGTCATCGACAACTCTTCCGCATGGCGTTACGACGCCGACGTGCCGCTGATCGTTCCGGAAGTGAACCCCGATGCCGTCGCGCAGTTCACCAAGCGCAACATCATTGCCAACCCGAATTGCTCGACCGCACAGCTCGTCGTGGCGCTGAAGCCGCTGCATGACTTCGCCAAGATCAAGCGCGTCGTCGTCTCGACCTACCAGTCCGTTTCCGGCGCCGGCAAGGAGGGCATGGACGAACTGTTCAACCAGACCCGCGCCGTCTTCGTCGCCGATCCGATCGAAACGAAGAAGTTCACCAAGCGCATCGCCTTCAACGTCATTCCGCACATCGATAGCTTCATGGAAGACGGCTACACCAAGGAAGAATGGAAGGTCCTGGCCGAAACCAAGAAGATGCTCGACCCGAAGATCAAGGTCACCTGCACGGCTGTCCGCGTGCCCGTCTTCATCGGCCATTCCGAATCGGTCAACATCGAGTTCGAAAACGAGATCACTGCCGATCAGGCCCGCGACATCCTGCGCGAAGCTCCGGGCTGCCTCGTCATCGACAAGCGCGAAAACGGCGGCTACATCACGCCATACGAATCCGCCGGTGAGGACGCGACCTATATTTCGCGTATCCGCGAAGATGCGACCGTCGAAAACGGTCTCAACCTATGGGTTGTATCCGACAACCTGCGCAAGGGTGCCGCGCTCAACGCCATCCAGATCGCCGAATTGCTCGTCAATCGCGGCCTGATCAAGCCGCGCAAGCAGGCTGCATAAGGATTCGTAAACCAATTTACGGTTTATAAATCTTCGCTAGCTAAGCAGGATTAAATGGAAGCCTCGCCATTTCGAATGAAAGGCGGGGCTTTTGTAAACGCATTGGCGGCGATGTTTCACATGAAACGAAAAACATCGGACGCTAAATTATTGATAATGACATAATCGCCGGATGCTGGCATGGTCCGGTGGCGACCAACTACGCGTGATCCCCTGGTTTGAAAGGGTTTGCGCGCCATTGAAAAACGGTTACCGCGTTTGCTGCGCGGTAAGAATTCGGGGACACTGAATGCGCTTCACAAAGTCTGGAATGGCAGCTCTCGTGGCGGGCGGGTTGCTGCTGGGTATGCCGATTGCAGCAAATGCCGCATCCTGCGGCAATACTTCCGCCGGCTTCGAGAACTGGGTGCAGGAATTCAAGCGGGAAGCGCAGGGACAGGGCGTCAGCCCCTCCACCCTCGACAGGGCCTTCGCCAATGTTCATTACAACCAGCCCACGATCCGCGCCGACCGTGGCCAAAAGAGCTTCAAGCTTTCCTTCGAGGAATTCATGAAGAAGCGCGGCGGCCAGACGATCATCAGCCGCGGCAGGAGCATGAAGCAGGCCAACGCCGCGCTGTTTGCCAAGATCGAAAAGCGGTTCGGCGTTCCGCCAGGCCCGATCATCGCCATCTGGGGCATGGAAACCGGCTTCGGCAGCTACATGGGCGACCAGCACACCCTTTCCGCCGTCTCGACCCTCGCCTATGACTGCCGCCGTTCCGCATTCTTCACCGAGCAGCTTTATGCCGCTCTGAAGCTCGTCGGCGAGGGCTATCTCAGCCCGTCCGCACGCGGCGCGGCTCACGGCGAAATCGGCCAGACCCAGTTCATGCCGAAGAACGTCGTCGCTTTCGGCATCGACGAAGATGGCGACGGCAGAGTCGATCTCGTTGGATCGCGCGCGGATGCGCTGGCCTCGACCGCCAACTTCCTGCGCGGCCATGGCTGGCAGCCCGGCGCCGGCTACCAGCCCGGCGAGCCGAACTTCGCTGCCATCGCCGGCTGGAACGACGCACGGGTCTACCAGCAGGCGATCGCCTATATCGGCCAGCAGATCGACGGCAGATAAGTCAGATCCATAAAGTAAAAAAGCGCTGCGGCCAGCCGGCCCGCGGCGCTTTTTCATTCGGTCTGTCTTCCGCTCATGGAGCACTTCCCAATGCATTCCGGACGGAAATCGGCTGCGCACTTTTCCTGGAAACTCTAGACATCCGGACGGATGAAATCGCGGGTATCGGGGTCCATGATCCAGAGTTCGCCGGTCGAAATGTCGAACCATGCGCCATGCAGATGCAGCTTGCCTTCTTCTTCGCGCGCCTTGATCTCCGGAAAACTGCGCAGATTGTTCAGTGAGTTGCGGATCGAAATGCGCTCCAGCGCTGTCTGGCGCTCGGTCTGCGTCATGATGTCGTTGCTCTGGATCTGTTCGGCCGCCGGCTTCAGCAGCGCCATCCATCTTCCGATGAAATCGCCCGGCGACAGCGGCCCGGCATCGGGATCGAGCGCGGCGCGAATACCGCCACAGCGGCCGTGCCCCATGACGACGATATCGGAAACCTTGAGCGACAGAACCGCGAATTCAAGCGCTGACGAGGTCGAATGGAAATTACCATCCGGCTCATAGGGCGGCACCATGTTTGCGACATTGCGGATGACGAAGAGCTCGCCCGGTCCGGCGTCGAAAATGATCTCCGGTGCCGAGCGGGAATCACAGCAGGCAATCACGAGCGTCGACGGGTTCTGGCCGATCTCCGCCAGGGTGCGATAGCGTTCGCGCTCATCGACGTAACGCCCGCTCATGAAGTTTCGATAACCGTTCAGAAGGGTGTCGGGAAAGCTTTGCATGATATTGGATTACAGCGCAGTGCGGCCGATGGCAACTGGTGCGCTGCAAAAAGCGTTAACCCGGCGAACTGCTATTTTTTCCGCCGCTGTGCCGGGTGGATGAGATGCCGTAGCTGCACCATTGCCATCGGCGTCGACAGGCTCGCGGAATCGACGGCAAGCGTCAGCTCGTTGCTGCCGCGCTTGACGGCGCGCGCCAGTACTTCAAAGACACTGGCCGTCGTCAGCTGCAGCGCGCGCTCCTCATCCATGCCAGATAGCAGACGGGAGAGGAAGACCGCAGACAAGAGATCGCCAAGCCCGTTCGGCGCTCCCTCGATACTGCGATGTTCGGCCAATAGAGCGTTTCGGCCGCTGAGATAAAGATTTCCGATGCCACCGGCCATCATCGGCACTGCCGACGTCACCAGCATGCGCGATGGCCCAAGCGCAAGGGCCGCTTCCATGATGGCATTGTTGTCCTCGAGCGGCGCACCGGCAAGCCAGGCAAGCTCGTAGCGGTTCGGCGTCGCCAGCGAGGCCAGCGGGATCAGATGGTCGCGGATCGCCTCGGCCGTCGCTTCGGGCACATAAAGTCCACCGGCATCGCCGATGACGGGATCGCAGGCATAAAGGAGGTCAGGGTTCTTTTCGCGCAAGGCGGTCACGAGCCGGGCGACGGAATGCGCCTGCGCGGCATTCCCGAAATATCCCGACAGAACCGCCCTGACCTCGGAAAGCCAAGGCGCGGCGATGAGATCATCGATCGCGTGATCGAAATCCACTTCGTTGAAGGTCAGCCGCGTCGATCGGCCATGGCCTGGGTGCCAGGGCAGAACGATAGTGGGCAGCGCCCAGACCGGATGGCCGAGCGTTTCCAGCGCGAAGACGGCGGCGCGATTGCCGACGGACCCTCTGACGACGTGGCTGGAGATGACGATAACGGCGCCGGCCGACACTTGCGACATGGTGGTTGCTTTCGAATTCAGGGCTTCAACTGCAATGTGCCGTTGATGATCCCTTTGGCGGCACTCTGTCAACGGCACTTCACAGAGTCATGAAAACCTCTGTTGACGAACTCATTCCGCCAATTTCACGCCAGCGACATCTGCTTTGCATCGAGATCGCGCATTTCGGCAAGATTTTTAAAGAAACCGGCTAAAATCGGTCCGAAAGCAACCAATTTCGCATTCATTTTGCCAGTTTTTTCGCTAAACCTTCTGCTACTGTGGCCAAAATTCGAAAATCGGGAGGAATTCCATGGCGTCCAAGACCAATCCGAAACGGGAAAAACAGATCGACGCGGCACGGAAAATTGCCGGGGCGGCGAACGAGGCGCACCTCGATCCGGAAATCCTGTTCGGCCGGGCCAGCAACGACGACATGGAGCGTTATACTCCGGAAATGCTGGCGTTGGCCGCGACGCACGCGGCCAAGGAACTGGCAGCCTGGAGCGGCACGTCTCCCCGCGTCAGCATCGAGCAGATCGCCAATATCGAGCCCGATGGCGTTGCGGTGTCGATCCTCTCGATCACCGACCATAACATGCCTTTTCTCTATGAATCGATCATGGGCGAAGTGACCAGCAGCTTCCGCGATCTCTATATGGCGGTGCATCCGATCCTGGTCATCGAGGATGGCAAGAAGCCGAGCCTCTATTCCGCCGATCATCCGAGCGACCCGGCCCACCGCGTCAGCCATATCCAGCTTCATCTCTCGCCTTTGACGGCGGCGCAGGCAACGGACCTGACCAAGCGGGTACAGACCGTGCTCGACCAGACGCATCTTGCCGTTTCCGACTGGAAGCCGATGCTGTTACGTCTCGACACCGTGATATCGGAACTTTCTACCTATGAGGCTGCCGGCCGACGCAGGAATGACCGCGATGAGGCGCTTGCCTTCCTTGCCTGGCTAAGAGATGGCAACTTCACTTTCCTCGGCATGCGCGAATATGTCTATTCCGGCAAGGGCGCCAACGCCAAGGTCGAACGCGATCGCGGCACCGGTCTCGGCATTCTTTCCAACCCCGATGTCCGCGTTCTCAGGCAAGGCAAGGATGCCGTCACCACGACTCCGGAAATCCTCGCCTTCCTCGACGGACCGGATTTCCTGATCGTCACCAAGGCCAACGTGAAGTCGGTGGTCCATCGCCGTGCCTATATGGATTATGTCGGCGTCAAGCGTTTCGACGCCGATGGCAACGTAACGGGCGAACTGCGCATCGTCGGCCTCTTTACCTCCACAGCCTATACCAGTACTGCCGCCGAAGTACCGCTGCTGCGCTCGAAGGTGCAGAAGGTCAAGGATCATTTCGGATTCGACCCGACAAGCCACTCGGGCCGCACGCTCGAGAACACGCTGGAATCCTATCCACGCGACGACCTCTTCCAGATCGACACCTCACTGCTGGCAAGCTTCGCCGAACAGATCAACGATCTTACCGACCGGCCGCGCGTGCGCGCACTGCCGCGCATCGACCATTTCGACCGCTTCGTTTCGGTAATCGTCTATGTCCCGCGCGAGGAATACGATTCCATCGTCCGCGAGAAGATCGGCAACTATCTGAAGTCAGTCTATGACGGCCGCGTCTCCGCTTACTATCCGGCTTTCCCGGAGGGCGGCGTAGCGCGCGTCCATTTCATCATCGGCCGCAGCGCCGGCGAGACGCCGCATGTTCCTCAGGCCAAGCTCGAAGAAGCGATCCGCGCCATAACCGCCCGCTGGGACGAGCGCTTCATCATGCTGGCCGGTCCGAAGGCACCGAGCATCTCCGTCAGCCAGGCTTTCCAGGAAGCCTTCTCGCCTGAAGATGCCTTTGCCGATCTGCCTGACATCACAGCCACGGCCGGTGCCGAGCCGATTCGCATCGGCTTCTACATCCGCAAGGACGAAGCGGGCGACATTCTCTCGCTGAAGATCTTTCATGGCCAAGGAAACCTCGCGCTGTCGCGTCGCGTGCCGCTGCTCGAAAATCTCGGCTTCAACGTCATCAGCGAGCGTACCTTCGACATCTACGTCACCGCCAAGGACGGCTCGACCGGCCATGTGGTGCTTCACGACATGGAACTCGAGGCTCGCAACAGCCTGACGATCGATCTCGCCCGCCATGGCGCGGCTCTCGAAGAAGCTTTCCTTGCCGCCTTCGGCGGCACGATCGACAACGACGCTTTCAACCGGCTGATCGTCTCTGCCGACCTCTCTGCCCGCGAAACCAACGTGCTGCGCGCCTATGCCCGTTATCTGCGTCAGGCCGGTATTGCCTATTCGCAGGATTACATCGCCGCGACACTGGACAAATATCCACGCATCGCCGCATCGCTCTTCCGCCTGTTCCACGACACGCTCGATCCGAAGCTCAACGACAAGAGCCGCACGAAAAAGCTTGCCGATCTCCATGCTATCATCGAGACCGCACTGGCCGACGTTCCGAGCCTGGACGACGACCGCATCCTGCGCCGCTACGTCAACGCCATCGACGCAACGCTGCGCACCAATTATTTCCAGAGGAACGCAGACGGCAGCCCGAAGTCCATGCTCGCCTTCAAGCTCGATCCGAAGTTGCTGGATGGCCTGCCCGAACCACGCCCGTTCCGCGAAATCTTCGTCTATGGCGTCGAGGTGGAAGGCGTGCACCTGCGCTTCGGCAAGGTGGCGCGCGGCGGTCTGCGCTGGTCGGACCGCGCCGAGGATTATCGCACGGAAGTGCTAGGCCTCGTAAAGGCGCAGCAGGTCAAGAACGCCGTTATCGTCCCCGTCGGCGCCAAGGGCGGCTTCTATCCGAAGAAGCTTCCGGTCGGCGGCAGCCGCGACGAGACCTTCAATGCCGGCCGCGAAGCCTACAAGACCTATATCCGCACGCTGCTGTCGATCACCGACAACATCTCCGGCGCCGATATCATTCCGCCGGCCGACACCGTGCGGCTTGATGGTGACGACCCCTATTTCGTCGTTGCCGCCGACAAGGGCACCGCCACCTTCTCCGATACTGCCAATGCCCTGGCGCAGGAAGCCGGCTTCTGGCTGGACGACGCCTTCGCTTCGGGCGGCTCGGCCGGCTACGACCACAAAAAGATGGGCATCACCGCCCGCGGCGCGTGGGAAACCGTCAAGCGCCACTTCCGCGAAATGGATATCGATATCCAGACGACACCCTTCAATGTCGTCGGCGTCGGCGACATGTCCGGCGACGTCTTCGGCAACGGCATGCTGCTCTCGCCGAAAATCCGCCTGCTCGCCGCCTTCGACCATCGCGATATCTTCATCGATCCCGATCCCGATATGGAAAAGACGCTGGCCGAACGCCATCGCCTCTTCAACCTGCCGCGCTCGAGTTGGCAGGATTTCGACAAGGCCGCCCTGTCGAAAGGTGCGATGATCATCTCGCGCTCGGCAAAATCGGTCACGCTGACGCCGGAAGCGGTTGCCACCATCGGCATCGACAAACCGGTCGCAACGCCTTTCGAGATCATGACGGCTATCCTCAAGGCTCCCGTCGATCTGCTATGGTTCGGCGGCATCGGCACCTATGTCAAAGCTCCATCCGAAACGGATTCGGAAGTCGGTGACCGCGCCAACGATCCGATCCGCATCACGGCCGAAGAAGTCCGCGCCAAGGTGATCGGCGAAGGCGCCAATCTGGGTGTCACGCAGAAGGGCCGCATCGCCTATGGCCTCAAGGGCGGGCGCTGCAACTCCGACGCCATCGACAATTCCGCCGGCGTCAACACCTCCGACGTCGAGGTCAATATCAAGATTGCGCTTGCCAACGCCATGTTCGACGGCCGGCTGACGCGCGCCAAGCGCGACACCCTGCTCGCCTCCATGACCGACGAGGTGGCATCGCTCGTCCTGCGCAACAACTACCTGCAATCCCTGGCGATCTCGCTGACGGAGCGCAAGGGCACCGGCAACGGCCTGGAACTCAGCCGCTTCATGAGCGTCCTGGAAGGGGCAAAGCAGCTCAACCGCAAGGTCGAGACCCTGCCCGACGACCAGACCTTCGCCGAGCGTTACGCCAACGGCCGCCCGCTGACGCGCGCCGAAATTGGCGTGCTGCTTTCCTATGCCAAGATCGTCCTCTTCGATGCGATTGTCGCCAGCGACCTGCCCGACGATCCCTACTTCGCCGCCACCCTCAGCCACTATTTCCCGGCCAGGATGCAGCGCTCGAACGCCACCGATATCGAAAGCCATCGTCTGCGCCGCGAGATCATCGGCACGGCACTCGCCAACGAAGCGATCAACCGCGGCGGCCCGGGCTTTGCGGTCAGCATGATGGACGCAACGGCGGCATCGGCTGCCGAAGTCGTCAAGGCCGCCGTCATCGCCCGCGACGGCTTCGATCTCGACCGGCTCTGGAACGAGACGGACGCGTTGGACGGCAAGGTTGGCGGCCAGATGCAGAACCGCGTGTATGGCGAGATCACCGAAGTCTATACGGTGTTGACCCGCCTGCTCCTGAAAACCGGCGCAGCCAAGGGCAACATCGAAGAAACGGTTAGCCGGCTTCGGGCGGCACTGAAGAAACTGCGGCCGGTCTTCCTGACCCATATCCCGGCGGATTTCGCGGCCGAGATCGCCACGCGCGAGGCCGACTATCTGGCCGCCGGCCTGCCGGAAAGGCTCGCTTCGGAGATCGCCACGATCTACGCGCTCGTCCTCGTACCCGAAATCATGCAGATCGCCGAGCGCACCGGCGACACGCTGAACCGGGCGGCCGAAAGCTACTTCACCGTCTCGCAAACCTTCCGCGTCGGCCGCCTGCTGCTTGCCGGCAGCCGGATCGTCACCGGCGATCACTATGAGAGCCTGGCACTAGCGCGCAGCCTCGACCAGATCGCCGGCGCCCGCCGCGATATCGTCATCTCCGCATTGTCCAACCATCCTAAAGACAAGCAGCCGGTTCAGGCATGGCATGCGGAGGACCGCATCCGCATCAACCGCATCGCCGAAGAACTCGGCGGCCTCAGCGAAAGCGGCGATCCGAATCTCGCCCGCATCACTGTTGCCGCCGGCCTGCTCAGCGACCTTGCGAACGGCCGGGCAAGGTGACACAGTCCGCCCCGACCCGGTAACCGGGTGAGGGAGCAAGGGGCTGGATTTGGTGACGACCGAGATTGACAACGACGTGCCGGCAAAAGTGCCGGCACGAGGCATTTGGGGCTGGATGTTCTTCGACTGGGCGGCTCAGCCGTTCTTTACCGTCGTCACCACCTTCATCTTCGGCCCCTATTTCGTTGCGCGGCTGACGGCCGATCCCGTCTCCGCCCAGACGACATGGAGCAACATGGCGACGATCTCCTCGGTGATCATCGCCATCCTCTCCCCGGTCCTCGGCTCGATCGCCGATCAATCCGGCGCCCGCAAACCTTGGATCGCCTTCTTCGCCGTCATCAAGATCGCAAGCCTCGTCTGTCTCTGGGGAGCAGCACCCGGATCGCCGGTCATCTATCCGGTCATCTTCATGATCCTGGCTTCGATCTCGGCCGAATTCTCGATCGTCTTCAACGATTCCATGATGCCGCGGCTGGTCGGCAAGGACGATGTCGGCAGGCTGTCGAACGCCGCCTGGGGGCTCGGCTATCTCGGCGGTATGATCGTTCTCATCACCGTCGTGGCACTGCTCGCCGGCAATCCTCAGACCGGCAAGACCATCCTTGGCCTGACGCCGCTTTTCGGCCTCGATGCCAGGCTCGGTGAGGATGCCCGCATCACCGGGCCGATTTCGGCCGTCTGGTATCTGATCTTCATCCTGCCGATGTTCCTCTTCACGCCGGATGCCGCCCGCGGTCTGCCCCTTCGCGGCGCCGTCCGCTCGGGTCTGCGCGAACTCTCGATGACCCTCAGCGAACTGAAGCGCCGGCGCGGCATCAGCCGCTTTCTTATCGCTCGCATGGTCTACCAGGATGGCGTCAACGGCTTGCTGATTCTCGGCGGCACCTTTGCAGCCGGCATGTTCGGCTGGGCAACGATCGAGATCGGCATCTACGGCATTATCCTGAACGTCATCGCAATCTTCGGCTGCTTCGCCGCCGGCTATGTCGATCGCTGGCTGGGCTCGAAGACGACGGTCATGATCAGCCTGACTTTGCTGCTGACCGCCACCTTCGGCATCCTCTCGACCGGGCCGGGCTTCACGCTCTTCGGCCTCGTACCGCTATCGACTGTCAGTTCCGGCAGCCTTTTCGGCACCGCGGCAGAAAAAGCCTATATCGGCTATGGCCTATTGATCGGCATCGCCTTCGGCCCCGTGCAGGCCTCCTCGCGCTCCTATCTCGCCCGCAGCGTCAGCCTCTCGGAGGCCGGGCGCTATTTCGGCATCTACGCGCTTTCCGGCCGCGCCACCAGCTTCATGGCAACGCTGTTCTTCTCGCTGGTGACCTATTGGAGCGGCTCGGCCCGCCTCGGCATGACGACGCTCGTCATCTTCCTTGCCGGTGGGTTGCTGCTTCTGCTGCCGACACCCTATCCGGCGGACAAGGCGGAGTAGGCAAAGAAAATCCCGGCGGGCGAACCAGCCGGGATATAAAGTCTTTCAGTTAGGTATATCCGCCGCTCAATGGCGGAAATGGCGAATGCCGGTGAAGACCATCGCGACATTGTGCTCGTTGGCCGCGTCGATCACTTCCTGGTCGCGCATCGAGCCGCCGGGCTGGATGACGGCTGTAGCACCCGCTGCGATCGCCGAAAGCAGGCCATCGGCAAAGGGCAGGAAAGCTTCGGAAGCGACAGCGGAGCCGCGCGTCAGCGGCTCGGCCAGCCCCATGGCCTTGGCGGCTTCCTCGGCCTTAATGGCGGCGATACGGGCGGAATCGACACGGCTCATCTGTCCCGCGCCAATACCGGCCGTCTGGCCGTCCTTGGCGTAAACGACAGCATTCGACTTCACATGCTTGGCGACACGGAAGGCGAACTTCATGTCTTGCAGTTCCTGAGCCGTCGGCGCGCGCTTGGTGACGACCTTCAGTTCCATGTCCTCCACCAAAGCATTGTCTCGGCTCTGGACCAGCAGGCCGCCGGAGACGGTCTTTGCGGTCAGGCCGGCAGCGCGCGGATCGGGCAGGGCGCCGACCGAGAGCAGGCGAAGGTTCGGCTTGCGGGCGATGATCGCCTTGGCTTCCTCGCTGACTTCGGGAGCGATGATGACCTCGGTGAAGAGCTTGACGATCTCCTCTGCGGTTTCGGCATCGAGCAGGCTGTTCAGGGCGATGATGCCGCCAAAGGCCGAGGTCGAATCGCAGGCAAGAGCCCGCTTGTAGGCTTCCACGAGGCTCGGGCCGGTGGCGACGCCGCAGGGATTGGCATGCTTGATGATCGCGCAGGCCGGGCCGTTTTCCGGCAGGAACTCGGCGACGAGCTCATAGGCGGCGTCGGTGTCGTTGATGTTGTTGTAGGATAGCTGCTTGCCCTGGATGAGTGTTGCCGTGGAAACGCCGGGGCGGTTTTCGCCGGTCAGGTAGAAGGCCGCCTTCTGGTGCGGGTTTTCGCCATAGCGCATTTCCTCACGCAGAACGCCGCCAATAACGCGGTGGCGCGGCGTGGCGATATCGAGCGCTTCGGCGAACCAGTTGGAGATCATCGCATCATAGGCAGCCGTGCGGGCAAAGGCTTTGGCCGCCATGCGCTTGCGGAAATCATAGGTCGTCTGGCCGGCATCGGCGGAAAGCTGCGTCAGCAGCTCGGCATAATCGGCGGGATCGGTGAGCGTCGTCACATAGGCATGATTCTTGGCCGAAGCGCGGATCATTGCCGGGCCGCCTATGTCGATATTCTCCACCGTCGTCGGATAGTCACCGCCGGCCTTGCGAACGTCTTCGAAGGGATAGAGGTTGATGACGGCAAGATCGATGCCTTCGATGCCGTGCTCCTTCATTTCAGCCTGATGCCCGGCATCGTCGCGGATAGCGAGCAGACCGCCATGCACCTTCGGATGCAGCGTCTTGACGCGGCCATCCATGATTTCAGGAAAATTCGTCACTTCCGACACATCGGTCACGTCAAGACCCGCTGCGGCGATTGCCTTGTGCGTGCCGCCGGTCGACAGCAGGCGTACCCCCTGTTCGCTGAGCGCACGCGCCAGCTCCACGATGCCGGTCTTGTCGAAAACGGACAGAAGCGCGGTTTTCACCTTCACCTTGTCGGGAGCGGGAATTTTCTTGGAAACGACGGCCATGGGCTTTCTCCGGTCTAGAGCAACTCCAGGAAAAATATATGGCGGTTTTCCGTCTGGAGCTGCGATAACAAAAAGCAGAGCGGAAACGCTCTGGTATGAGGAGACGAGGCGTCCGGCGGAAACGCGCGGGACGACAATGCCGCCCCGTTAGCATAGCTGACACGCTTAGCCTATGGCCGATGGGATAAAAACCAGCGGATTTCCGGCTTTTCGGCAATCCGGAAGACGATCTCGAGCTGATCGGAAGAACGCATGCCCGACGGATCGGCAAAGAAAATATCTTCCGCAACAAGCACCTCGTTGCCCGGCGAGGAAAAGACCCAGGTCTCCCCGTCCGGCGCGATCAGCAGCACGGCATCCGTCTCGGTCTGCAAGAGACTGATGGAGGGATGAATGTGGAAGCGTGCCGAGGCGATGCCTTCGCCCTTCGGCTGATGCTTCTTGCCCTCAGGCACGAAGAAGCGGTCGCGGCCGGCGACGATCGTGCCGCTGGCATTGAGGCTCAGCTCGCGCTCGTGAACGTAGCCGAATGCGGAGAGATAGCCGTCGTGCGCTGCGCGGACATAATCGCGCCCGTCTTCCGTCTCCGAACGCTCGACAATGACCTTCTTCACACCGCCGACCATGATCGGCCCCAGCGATTTCGACTTGGAAAACTGGCAGGAGGAGGTGTCGTTGAGCGTGACGGTCGAATGCGCAGCCGTCGCCCGCGCTGCCTGTATGAAGCGATCGCCTGCAAACTCGGGCGAACCGGAATTGATTATGAAGCGCGTTTTGCCCGAAGACATTTCGAAGGAAAGACAGCCGGCATGCGCGGTACGGCTCAAATCGGCCGAGGCGGCAGCCCCGACATCGACGATGACGACGGCAGAACCGGCGGCCAACCGGTGATATCTGGTATGCGGCAGTGCCTTGAAGGCCTGCCCCGCCGTCTCGTCATAGCGCAGCACCGACATCAGCTCGTTGGCAAGCGTCGATGTCGCACCGTTGAACAGCGCCAGATCGCCATCCTGGTGACGGAAGAAACGCAGCGCCGGATACATGCGGTCGATACCGGGTATCAGCCGCACCGGCACGTCATGGCCGAGATTGACGTAGGTCTGACGCAGCGGCAACAGATCGAGCAGCAGCTCCAGCGACGCGCGCGGATTGCGGGAGATATGGCCGCCATCCTGCAGAATCTGCCGGTCGACTTCGCGATCGAGCGCCTGTCCCACCCGTTTCAGCGTAAGCGAACTGCTCGGCATGGCGACCGAGGCCATGGCAAGCGCGATGCGCACGCGAAACCGCGTGATGCCATCGGGCGACGACACGACGATCCGACGCAGGAAGCGCACATGAAAGACCAGCATGCGCATGAAGCGGCGGTAGAAGCCGCTATCGGTGCCGTGCAGAAGCACAGGGGAATGCGAAAGCAGCGCGATCAGCCGCTGCGCTACTATATCGGGCGACCAGGCAAGACCGTGCAGCCGGCGGCCGTGAACGGCAATCCAATCGGTAAGGATCGCGCGCGCCATGGCCGAAGCCTGATCGCTCTTTTCCGCCCGCAAATGCCGCAGCCAGCGGAAATTGTGCAGCCGGGCAGCAAATGCCAGCGATGGCAGCTCCAGCGAGAAGGGCGATGTCCCCTGCATTTCCAGAACACGCCCGGCAAGCAGGATGCGGCCGTTCAGAAGCTCTTCGACGAAAAAAGGATCGATGCTGCGCAAATCGGTCGGCGCCACGATCAGGCGTTCCGGCACACGCAGCGTGTGGCGGGTGAGACGCAATCGCGTCAACGCCGCGCGGCGCGACATCCGCCGCCATGCTTCCCGCATGTATGAACTCACCAAACCCTGCCGCAGACCTGCATATTTGCTTCTGCTTACTCTCATTACCCGTGGTTAAAAAGAGGTTACAAATATATCGATTAAGAACAGATTACTGAGTTTTTAACATGTTCGCGAAAGCTGTTGGAAACCATGCTTACTGCCTGCGCCGCAGTACCGCTCCGTAGAATCCGTCCAGGCCGGAGGCAAAATCATCGGAAAGCGGCAGCATGTCCGGCGTGGTGCGGAAGGCGCCGAGCGGCGAAATCGCCGTTTCGAGGCCCGGCCAGTCGCCCGCTGCGATCGGGACGCGTTCGACATTCTCCGTGTCGGCAAGCAAACGCGCGACCAGATCCTCGCCCTCTTCGGGGTCGAGGGAGCAGTTGGAAAACACCACGATGCCGCCGGGCTTGACCAGCGTCAAAGCGTGGCGAAGCAGGCGCTCCTGCAGGGTGGCCAGCTTGGCGATATCCTCCGGCCCCTTGGTCCAAAGCACGTCGGGGTGGCGGCGCGTGGTTCCCGTCGAGGAGCAGGGTGCATCAAGGAGAGCGGCGTCGAAAAGCTCCTCGGGCCGATATTTGCTCATGTCGGCAACCACGGTCTCGGCCTCCAGGCCGAGGCGCGCGAGATTGCCAGACAGCCTCTTCAGGCGATTGGCGGATTGATCGAGAGCGGTGACCTTGGCGCCGGCAAGAATGAGCTGTGCCGTCTTGCCTCCGGGTGCCGCGCAGAGATCTACCACCCGCTTGCCGGCCAGCGGGCCGAAAAGCTTTGCCGGGATACTCGCGGCGGCATCCTGAACCCACCACTCTCCCTCATCGAAACCTTCAAGCGAAGGAATGGTCCCTTCGAAGGAGGCAAGCCGTACGCCGCCGGTCGGCAGCACCACGCCGTTCAGCCGTTTCGCCCAGCCTTCGGGATCGGACTTCACAGTGAGGTCGATAGCTGCCGGCTCGAGCTGCGTTTCGGAAATTTTGAGCGCGGCGGGGGCGCCATAGGCCATTTGGAGACGCGAAAGGAACCAAGCCGGCATGGCCGGCACCTTCGCGACCCGCTCGAGAATTTCCTGCTTTTCTCGCCCGATGCGGCGCAGAATGGCATTGACCAGTTTGGCAAAGCGGCGGTTGCGCGGATCGCGATTGGCCTGCTCGACGGCAAGATCGACCGCGGAATGGTCAGGCACGTCGAGATAGAGGATCTGCGTCGCGCCGACGACGAGCACATGATGCAGTGCACGGGCGCCTTCCGGCAGCGGCGAATCGAGCAGCGACGAGATCGCCGCTTCGATTCGGGGCAGGTGGCGCAACGCGCTGTTCAAAATTGCGCGCACCAGCGCACGGTCGCTGTCGCTGAGCATCGTATAGGCGGCGCTGCCGCCTTCGGCATCAAGCATGCCGTCGAGCGATGTCTTGCGGTCCAGCACGGCGCCGAGGATCTTTGCCGCCGCCGCGCGAGCCGCAAGGCCGGGTTTGGGCGAAGACGAATCAGGCTGACTGGATGGCTGCGGCCGCTTGCCCGATCGTTTTCCGTCTTTATTGGAGGCTTTGTTTTTCGTGTCAGAACTCAAGACCAGGGACCCTTAGGCGGTTGCGAACCACCGCGACCCGTATTCGGCACGGAGCGCGATTTGCGCCCCGGATTAGCAGCGAAGGACGGTCCCGTCGAGCCAAAGTCCGAAGATGGGTCTGAGGACGGCGCAATCGGCGAGGCGCCGCCGTCGTAACGGGCCATATCATGTAGCGCGGCAATCCGGTTTTCCGTGTTCGGATGGGTGGAAAACAGATTGTCCATGCGCTCGCCGGAGAGCGGATTGATGATGAACATATGAGCGGTCGCGGGATGGCCTTCGGCAGCTTCGTTGGGAATATGAGCCGCACCGCGGGCGATCTTGCCGAGCGCCGAGGCAAGCCAGAGCGGATTGCCGCAGATCTCCGCGCCGCGGCGGTCGGCCGAATATTCGCGCGTGCGGCTGATCGCCATCTGCACCAGCATCGCCGCCAGAGGGGCGACGATCATCGCCACGAGAACGCCGGCCATGCCGAGCGGATTGTTGCTGTCGCGGCGGCCGCCGAAGAAGAATGCGAAGTTGCCGAGCATGGAAATGGCCCCGGCAAGCGTCGCCGTGATCGTCATGGTGAGCGTGTCGCGGTTCTGCACATGGGCAAGCTCGTGCGCCATCACGCCGGCAACTTCGTCCGGCGTCAGCGCGTGCAGCAGGCCGGTGGAGGCGGCAACAGCGGCATTTTCCGGATTGCGGCCCGTCGCAAAGGCATTCGGCTGCGGACTGTCATAGAGATAGACCTTCGGCATCGGCAGGGCGGCATTGCGGGCGAGATCACGGATAATGCGGTAGAATTCCGGAGCGCTGCGCTCATCCACCTCCTGCGCACCATAAGTGGAGAGCACCATGCGGTCGGAATTCCAATAGGAAAAGAAATTCATGCCGGCGGCGGCGACAAACGCGATCAGCATGCCCGATTGACCGCCGATCAGATAGCCGACGCCCATGAAGAGCGCGGTCATGAAGGCAAGCAGCATGGCAGTTCGCATGAGATTCATCGAGAGGTCTCCAACACATCCGTCGTCCAAACCTCTTTCTTTGCGGCCGGACACGCCGGAGGCAGATGATTTCAGGTCTCTTCGACCTGAAATCTGAATCCGCTCCGGAATCAAAAAAGCAGAGCATGATGTTACCCGAAAACCGTTCACACTTTTCGGCATCATGTTCTATGATTTGGCTATTCCTCCCTCCATTTCAATATTTCGGAGGTCGCACGAGACCATGCAGACAGCAGATAACGACAATAATATCGACACCGAAGCCGGTGAAGCGACCCGCAAACCGCTTTCGCCTGCTGCCAAGCGCGCCCTTGCCGAAGCCGAGGAGCGGCGCCAGGCGCAGGCTCAAGCCGACCCGCCCCCGGAAATCGGCGGCCGCGGCGGCGCCGACCCCGCACGATTCGGTGACTGGGAAATCAACGGCCGGGCGATCGATTTTTGAATTTCTGCTTCTGATTATTTCGTACGGTGCGGCAGATGCGAAGCCTATCTCGCCCTTCGCGGGCGAGAAGGCAATTTCATTGGTTGTCTAATCGCATTGCGTTGGTCAAGGGGTCTGGGCGTTGTGCCTCATCACCGTGTTGCAGAA